>JAURQI010000167.1 GCA_030836155.1 Crocinitomix sp. | reverse complement strand
AGTTAAGCCAACTTGCGCAGATGGTACTGCCCTTTTAAGGGTGGGAGAGTATGTAGACGCCTCTTTTTAAAAACCTCATTTAGTTAGCTAAGTGGGGTTTTTATCGTTTTAAACTGTTCGATTATCAACTGAATCTTTTTGTTAATGTTAAGATGGATGTGGTCTCGTCCGTAATTTTAGTTCCCTCCGAAATGGTATGATCAGGTATACCAACAATTTGACCAGTACTATCTAATACAACCATAAATTCCTGTTTTTCAATCGGATTAAGTTTCTTATCAGTAATATAATCTGAGATCAATTTTGATCCTTGCATTCCCAGTGGCTGAAAACGGTCACCTTCGTTCCAAAAACGAATCGTTAAAGGTAGTTTTACCGAATGGGCGTCCCATTGGAGGGTATCTTTAGAAAATGCTTGTTGATTATTTGTCGTCGCTAACTGAAAATCACATGGACCATCTGCCATCTGATAAACGGGTCCGACGGCTGTAATAATTAATGGGGTATTCTTAACACTGGACGTTATGATTTGCTCTATATAGATTGTATCGCGTTGTTTGGTGAATTTAAAATCTCTTGACAGAAACACGCTACCTGAAGAACTCGACATAAACGTCTTAAATTCATTTAATTGAGACCGTTGAATCACATACCTCTTAAGTATCTCTTCCAATATGGCATCATGAACTTGATACAATTCTTGAATATTAACCGAAGTATACTGATTCGTCTCTTTAAAAAGATCTTGTTGAATCCTCGTAGCTTCAGCCTTAAGATAAGATTGGATCGACTTTAACGAATCAATGGTAGATGCCATTTTTTTATCAAAGCATCTGGCACGTTGTTCAATTAACGGAATGAGTTCATGTCGAACGAAATTCCGATTGTAATTGACATCTGCATTGCTTTTATCTTCTCGATAAATGATGTTATTCTCGCTAATATATGCCTCAATCAAATCTACAGTAAAGGGGATAAGGGGTCTTAGTATATAACCTCTTTCGATATCTATTCCTGTGAGTCCTTTTAATCCAGTGCCGCGCATTAAATTCAAAAAGAAAGTCTCTATGGTATCACTTCCGTGATGAGCTGTAAATAATAATTGCTGTTTTTTGTAATCTATAAAACTATCGAACCAATCGTAGCGAAGTTTCCTTGCCGCTTCTTGAATGGTTAGTTTGTTTTCTTGAGCAAATATTTTTGTATCAAAACGTACTGAATGAAATGGCAAGTTATTCTCTTTTGCATATGCTTCTATGAAGGCTTCATCGCCTTTTGAATCATCACCTCTTAATTGAAAATTACAATGCAATAACGTGTGACGAACATTGAGGCTGAGCAAAATATGACTCAAGGCCATAGAATCTTTTCCACCACTAATGGCTAAGAAGATTTCTTTACTTCTCCAGTTATCGAATTCATTATTCCAGCTATGTTTAAATTCCTCAAGCATTTAATACCTTTCGAATTGCTTCATATTTAATATTGCATTCTTCAAATTCTTTTTCTGGATCTGATTGTATTGTAATGGCACCACCAATCCCAACATGTAAAGATGAATCTTTTTTATTCGCAACAATTGAGCGAATGACAACATTAAAATCAAAATTACCATTGGGCTCAATCATCCCAACCGTTCCAGAATAGATTCCGCGATTAAAATTCTCAAAAGCTGAAGCATACTTGATGGCATTAATTTTTGGTGCTCCCGTCATGGATCCCATGGGAAATGTAGCGTCAATAATTTGAGAAAACGAAGTATTATCTTTAACCCGGCATTGCACAGTTGAAATCAATTGATGCACCGTTTTAAAAGAATAGAGCTTGCATAACTCAGGTACTTCAACTGAATCTTTTTGAGCAATTTTAGAAAGATCATTTCGCACTAAATCTACAATCATCACATTTTCAGCTAATTCCTTTTCATCATTCACTAATGTTTGCGCAATCTTTTGGTCTGCATCGGGAGTGTTCCCGCGTTTAGCCGTCCCTTTAATCGGTTGACTCATTATTGTATTCCTCTTTCGATTGATATAACGTTCAGGTGAACCTGACAATACATTGCAAGTTGGACTAGCAAAATAAGCGCTAAAAGGTGCTTTTGTCGCTTCCATCAAACGATTGAAGAGTCCATTTGTATTATGGTTAATCAAATCCCCGCTGTATTCAATGCAATAGTTTAGTTCATAAAAATCACCATTTTGAATAAGTTCTTTTATTTGTTGAACATGATCCAAATACGTTTCTTTCTCAATGTTTCTCGTTAATTCATATTTAGTAATGGTATTATCCTGAGCATGATTCGTTTTGGGCTTTTTTAAATGTTGCGCATCTTCCTTTTCTCCATAGAATAAAACTGTTTGACCTTTGTTGATCATCACTTTTTTAGCGACAAACAAGACAAGATCAGGAAAAGTTATTTTATCCTTCCGGATAAGTTCGCGGGTATGCACGTCCTTAATGTCATAAGAAAGGAATCCGAAAATATAATAGCCTTGATTAGTATTAATAAAAGCATCCAGCAGACTGGCATCATATGAACATGTTGGAATCGTTATCGATGCCAGACTATCCCATCCGATTATAAATTCTGAATCATTTTTTTTGAGACAAGATATATAATCGGAATCGATGGAATTTATCCAATCATGGCATGAATGATGGCCAAGGTTTATAGAGTGATATTTGAAATGTGCAGGTTTCAATTGGGCCAAACTTAGCGGCTTTATTCTTGCTTCTACGCTAAATTATCATTAAATAAGGTGTAAAACCTTGTCGAGTGATAAAAATCACGCAATAAAAGAATTAAGTGCCCTAAATTTACACTCAAATAATGATTAATTTTACAACTAATTATAAATATAATGAAAGTAGAACAGATATATACAGGATGTTTAGCCGAAGCGGCTTATTACATCCATTCGGAAGGAGAAGGAGTGATCATTGATCCCTTAAGAGAAACAACGCCTTATGTTGAGCGATTGGAGAATGACGGTGTTAAGCTGAAGTATATTTTCCTGACGCATTTTCACGCAGATTTTGTCTCGGGTCATATTGATTTAGCGGAAAAGACAGGTGCAACTATTGTTTTTGGACCAACTGCTAAGGCCAATTATGACTTCTATGAGGCAAAAGATAATGAAGTTTTCAAATTAGGAAATGTCGAATTCGTCTGGTTACATACTCCAGGACATACAATGGAGTCTAGTACAATCTTATTGAAGGATGAATCAGGTAAAGAACATAGTATTTACACAGGCGACACCTTATTTATTGGAGATGTAGGGCGTCCTGACCTAGCGGTGAAGCAAGGAGAGTTAACAGAAGAGGATTTAGCAAGTCATTTATATGATTCATTAAGAAATAAGATCATGACTCTGCCTGATGATGTAATCGTATATCCTGGCCATGGCGCTGGATCGGCTTGTGGTAAGAAGATGAGCAAAGAAACTTTTGACACACTTGGCAATCAAAAAGCAAATAACTACGCCCTTCGCGCTGATATGCAGAAGGATGAATTTATTAAGGAAGTGTTGACTGGATTAACAGCCCCACCTCAATATTTCCCAAAAAATGTCATGATGAACAAAGGTGTTAATGATTCAATTGATGAAATTCTAGAAAGAGGAACGCAAGCGTTGACGATTGATGAATTTAAAGGAAAGGCAGAAGCAGGAGCACTGATGCTAGACGTTAGACATCAGTCAGAATTTGTGCAAGAGCATATTCCAGGATCTATCTTCATTGGACTAGATGGGAACTTTGCGCCATGGGTTGGTGCATTGATTCGTGACATTGATCAAGATATCATCCTAGTTGTACCTGAAGGAAGAGAAGAAGAAGCTGTGACAAGATTATCACGTATTGGGTACGATCATTCAAACGGTTATCTTCAAGGAGGTTTAGCGGCTTGGAAAGCTGCAGGTAATGAAACTGATTCAATCGAAACCATTACTCCAGAGGGCGTAGCGGAAAAGATGAATACAGAGGATATCCATGTTTTAGACGTTAGAAAGAAAAGTGAATATGATTCTGAGCATTTAGTAGGTGCGGAAAATGAACCATTAGACACGATCAACTTTAGAATGAATGAAATTGATACAAACAAGAAGTATTATATTCATTGTGCTGGAGGATACCGAAGCGTAATTTTTGAATCAATCCTTAAAAGTAGAGGCGTTCATAATTTTGTGGATATCCTAGGAGGTTTCTCTCAAATTCAAGAAAAGACAGCGTTAGCTTGCTCAGAGTACGTTTGTCCATCAACACTGCTATAAGAAGAAGTTTAGTATAGTTTATTCAAAGGAGGTTTAGCATTTTATGCTTCACCTCCTTTTTTGTTTTACACATGTTTTTGGTTGCAAACAATTTTAATTTTAAGATCCTTTCTTAAGATGAAAGTATAGTCAATCAAATAAAGGTTAAAAAAGTCCTTATCTTTGTGGGAAATCTGGGGCAGTGAATTTTGAATTAACTAAGAAATATCTTGAAGAGCTTCGCACAATGATTGAGCAGAATCAGACTGCTGCAATTGTTGAAGTTGTTTGTTCACTGCATCCGGCGGATGTGGCTGATGTTTTAGAAAACTTAGAACCAGAAGATGCAAAATTCATTTATAGCTTATTAGACGAGGAGAATGCAGCTGAGGCTTTGATGGAGTTAGATGACGATTTCCGTCAGGAATTTTTGAAACTTTTTTCATCTACAGAAATTGCCGAACAAGTCGACCAATTGGATACGGATGATGCAGCCGACTTATTAGGAGAATTACCAGATGAAGATATGGAGGATGTGATCTCCAAAATGGAAGATCAAGAACACGCCTCTGATATTATTGATTTGTTGCGTTATGATGAGGATTCTGCAGGTGGATTGATGCAGACCGAATACATTGTAGCTAAGGAGAATTGGGAGGTCACGCGCTGTGTAGTAGAAATGCGTCGACAAGCTGAAGACGTAGAGAAAGTGTATTCAATATATGTTGTTGATGATGACGATAAATTATTGGGTATTTTATCATTAAGACGTTTACTTTTTGCTGATCCAAAGACGCTGATTCGTGAAATTTACATGAAGGAAAATATCCATTATGTTAAGACGAATGATACACAGGAAGATGTTGCGGAAATCATGGAGAAATATGACTTAGTTGCCATTCCGGTTGTTGATCTCCAAGGAAAGTTAGTTGGTCGAATTACGATTGATGATGTAGTAGACGTCATTCGAGAAGAGGCGGAGAAAGATTTTCAAATGGCATCTGGTATCTCAGAGAATGTCGAGTCAAGCTCAAGTATCTTAAAAAATACGCGTTCTCGTTTACCGTGGATTTTAATTGGATTAGCCGGAGGGGTTATGAGTTCTCAAATCATTAAAGGATATGAAGGAAGCATAGCGCTGATTCCGAGTCTTGCCTTTTTTATTCCGTTGATCGCATCGACTGCCGGTAATATTGGCGTTCAATCATCTGCGATTGTAGTTCAGGGTTTAGCGAGTAAGGATTTTCAAATGCGCGGTATTTTTACCCAAGTATTGAAGGAGTCTATTGTAGGTATAATCGTTGGGTTAATTTGTGCTGGTGTCATTTACGGCGTTGGTTATTTCTTTACAGAGGAACTCAGACTGGCTTCAACCTTAGCGATTTCGCTCTTTATTGTGGTTGTTTTTTCTGCGATTCTCGGAACATTTATTCCATTAGCTTTGGATCGATTGAAGATTGATCCAGCGTTGGCAACAGGACCTTTTATCACAACAGCCAATGACATCATAGGTTTATCGATCTACTTTCTAGTGGCATACATTATTTATTTTTAAAAGATCAAGATGCAGCGGAAAATCGCTTTTTTGGATCGTGTTCATCCTGTATTAGAAGAAGGCCTTATGGGCTTGGGATGGAACTGTGTAGATCTGACGAAGACTTCACAGCAGCGGCTAGAGGAAGAAATAGGAGACTATCATGGGATTGTCATACGGAGTCGATTGCCTATGAATGCGACTTTCTTAAAACATGCCGTTAAACTTGAGTTTATAGCGCGATCTGGAGCGGGCATGGAAAATATTGATGAACAGTATTGTCAATCGAGAGGGATTAAGCTTTTTAATGCACCTGAAGGAAATCGAAATGCAGTTGCAGAGCATGCATTGGGTATGTTGTTGAGTTTGTTCAATAATTTAAATAAAGCTGATCGTGAAGTTAGGGATGGTATATGGGATCGCGAAGGTAATAGAGGAGTAGAGTTGGATGGACAAACAGTCGGAATAATTGGTTATGGGAATAACGGTAGTACCTTTGCAAAAAAATTACGCGGATTTGATGTCCGTGTGATGGCATATGATAAATACAAATCGGGTTTTGGAAATGAATTTATCGAGGAAGTAACGCTGAGTGAAATTCAAGAGAATGCCACAGTAGTTAGTTTACATGTTCCAGAAACACCGGTAACCAGAGGAATGATCAATGAACGGTTTATTGATCAAATGAATCATCCGTTTTATTTAATCAATCTATCTCGTGGGGTGAATGTCGTCAGTACTGATTTAATGGATGCTATAGAAACGGGTGAAGTTCTGGGAGCTTGTTTGGATGTTTTAGAATACGAAAAGTCTTCTTTTGAGAATCTATTTGATAATAAGGACGTGATGCCTTTACCTCTTAAATACCTCATTCAGTCTGATAAAACAATCCTATCACCTCATGTTGGTGGGTGGACTTTTCAATCATATGAGAAACTTTCGCAGGTACTTCTCGATAAAATAAAAAAGGAATTTACTAATAATTAAAAAGTTATGAACAAAGTCAAACGGCCTATAAAGTGAAGGTTGGCTTGGTGTTTGCTGTAACTTATCAATAATGAAACGTTGAATAAACGAGGAAAAACACTACAGAATTGCAACATTTTTTTTATATTTTCGTTCTGTTAAGTGTTACGGCTTCGTAATTCAAAGACAAAGGAATCAAAAAAACCAAAAAAAGATTATTATGAAAAAAGTGTTGTTAGCGGGATTAGCAGGTGTATTTACCTTGGGTATGATGAGTTGCGGTGGTGGTCACGGAGCATGTGATGCATACAGAAAAGCAGATTATGCAAAATACAAAGAGCAAAAAACTCAGAAAATTCAAATTATTGAATTCACTAAGAAAGAGAAAAAATAATTGCACTGTATTTATACAGTACAAAAAAACGTCCGTTTTAACGGACGTTTTTTTTGTGTAACATTTAAGTGTTTGATTAACTCGTAGGTATCGTTTCGATGTTTTCGAAGCTCAAAACACCATCTTTTAAGTCAATCAAAATTGTACTGTCTGGTCCAATTTCTCCACTTAACAATGACTTCGATAATTCGTTCATAACAATTTTCTGTATGACGCGTTTCACCGGTCTTGCTCCAAATTGTGGATCATAACCCTCTAATGCAATCCATTCCAATGCTTCGTTTGTTGCTTCCAATTCGATATTGGATTTTTTCAAACGCTTTTTAAGCATCCCAAACTGAATTTTTACAATTTCAAGGACATCAGCTCTTGTCAAAGGTTGGAACATGATCGTCTCATCAATTCGATTCAAAAATTCTGGACGAATTGTTTTCCTCAATAATTCAAATACCTCCTGCTTCGTCTCTTCAACAATTTGCAATTTATTCTTGTCCGTTAAATGCTCAAAACGATCACTGATCAAATGTGATCCAAGGTTGGATGTCATAATAATAATCGAATTTTTGAAATTTACGGTTCGACCTTTATTGTCGGTAAGTCTGCCATCATCCAAAACTTGAAGAAGAATATTAAAGACATCTGGGTGAGCTTTTTCGATCTCATCGAGTAGAACAATTGAATACGGTTTTCTTCGAACAGCTTCGGTTAATTGTCCACCTTCATCATAACCAACATATCCAGGAGGCGCTCCAACCAGTCGACTAACCGCGTGCTTTTCTTGGTATTCACTCATGTCAATCCGAGTCAATGCATTTTCATCGTTAAAAAGATATCCAGCCAACACTTTCGCTAACTCCGTTTTACCAACTCCGGTAGTTCCTAAGAAAATGAATGAACCAATTGGTCTATTCTCGTCTTGTAACCCAGCTCTGCTTCGTCTTACTGCATCTGAAATCGCGGTAATGGCATCTTTCTGTCCAACTACACGCTCGCTCAAGACATCTTCCATTCGCAAGAGTTTTTCCCGCTCACTTTCAATCATTTTTGAAACAGGAATTCCAGTCCAACGTGAGACGACGTCCGCTATTTCTTCAGCATCGACTTCTTCTTTAATGAGTTTGGATTTTTCTTGAATTTCTGCGAGTTCTGCTTTAGCTTCCTTAACCGAAATTTCTAGCTCTTTTATCCGCCCATAACGGATTTCAGCAACTCTTTCATAATTACCCTCTCGTTCTGCTTGCTCTGCCTCAAATTTTAATTTTTCAATTTCCTCATTACTGGATTGAATCGTGTCAATTACGTTTTTTTCAGATTGCCACTTGGCCAGAAATGAGGTCCTTTTTTCATTTAATTCGGCAAGCTCTTCATTCAGTAAATCCAATTTGCGTTCATCTTTCTCCCGTTTAATTGCTTCTCGTTCAATTTCGAGTTGCATGATTTTTCGTTCGATTTCGTCGAGCTCTTCGGGTTTACTGTTAATCTCCATTCGCAGTCTGGAGCATGCTTCGTCAATCAAATCAATTGCCTTATCCGGCAAGTGTCTGTCAGTTATGTAACGTTGAGATAGTTCAACAGCTGAGATAATTGCTTCATCTTTGATGAGCACTTTATGATGTGTTTCATATTTCTCACGAATTCCGCGAAGTATAGAGATCGCATCTTCTGTTGATGGTTCATCAATCAATACAGTTTGGAAACGTCTAACCAAGGCCTTATCTTTCTCGAAATGCTTTTGGTATTCATCTAATGTGGTCGCCCCAATAGCTCTAAGCTCTCCTCGTGCAAGTGCAGGTTTTAAAATATTCGCAGCATCCATCGCGCCGTTGCCCCCTCCAGCACCTACTAAAGTGTGGATTTCATCAATAAATAGGATGATTTCACCGTCTGAGTTCGTCACTTCTTTAACAACTGCTTTTAACCGCTCTTCAAATTCACCTTTGTATTTTGCGCCTGCTACAAGAGCCGCCATATCTAAGGAATAAACTTTACGCGATTTTAGATTTTCAGGAACATCTCCATTGACAATACGATGTGCTATTCCCTCAGCAATAGCTGTTTTACCAACTCCTGGATCTCCAATTAGAATAGGGTTGTTCTTTCTTCTTCGCGTCAATATCTGCAGGACACGTCTAATTTCTTCATCACGACCAATGACAGGGTCTAATTTACCCGAAGTAGCCATTTCATTCAGATTATGAGCATATTTGTCTAAAGAACGATAAGTTCCTTCTTGTCCTTGAGAGGTTATGCTCTCTCCATTTCTAAGTTTCATGATGGCCAATTTTAAATTTTTCTTTGTGAAATCAAGGTCTTTTAGAAAACGCCCAACGGCATCTGAAAGGTCAAGCATACTATAGAAAAGGATATCGACGGAGAGAAATTCATCTCCGAAGGACTTCATTTCTTGCATGGACTTGCTAAAGAGCTGGTTGGATTGGTTAGAAAGATGAATTTGACCGCCTTCTACTCGAGGTAAGGCCGCTACCATACTATCTGTGGTACGACACATCGTTTCAATGTCTACTTTGATTTCTTTGGCTAAAAATAGAATAACACTATTCTCATTTTCAATGATAGCCTTGAGTAAGTGTGAAGGTTCCAGCACTTGCTGGCCATTACCTTGCACGATACTTTGTGCTTTTTGCAGCACTTCTTGTGTTGATGTTGTTAATTTATCTATGTTCATTTTATTAATTGCTTAAAATCTATTTCTTCTCCCTCAAATAGAACTCCAAACTGAAAAAGCTTCCATTTATCTGTAGTTTTGTCAGTTTAGAAGTGTTTTAACTGCCATTTTTACATAGATTTAGTTTTGTTAAGGCGAAAGTTTAACCTTTAGATTTGGTATTTTTGTCAAAACCACTGATTTGATAAAAATTCACGATAAAATATTTGTCCCATACCTTTCGGAAGGAGAAATAGACGGTATAGTCAATCGTATCGCAAATCAAATCAATGCTGATTATAAGGGGAAACAGCCCTTGTTCATAGGTATAATGAACGGATCATTTATGTTTGCTTCAGATCTCATGAAAAAGATTGAGCTCACATGCGAAATCAGTTTTGTCAAGTTTGCCTCTTATGTCAGAATGGAAAGTTCTGGCGAACTCACCAATTTGGTTGGGTTGCAACAATCGATTAAAGATAGACATGTTGTGATTGTCGAAGATATAATCGATACCGGACAAACCTTAGAGAAAGTTATTCACATGATGGAAAAGCAGGGTGCGGCTAGTATTCGAATCGCTACCTTATTGTTAAAGCCAGATGTTTTTAATAAAAACTACGATGTGGATTATGTTGGGAAAGATATTCCGAATAAATTTGTTGTAGGCTATGGGCTGGATTATGATCAATTAGGAAGAAACCTAAGTGAAATTTATCAAATAGAAGAAAAAAACAACATGTTAAATATTGTATTATTTGGCCCTCCGGGCGCAGGGAAAGGAACACAAGCTGAGCGTATAGTGGAAAAGTATCAACTTTTTCATTTGTCTACAGGTGATGTTTTTCGTTACAATATCAAGAATGAAACTGAACTTGGAAAACTAGCGAAAAGCTATATGGACAAAGGGCAGTTGGTGCCGGATGAAGTAACCATCAAGTTGTTAATTTCTGAGGTTGAAAAACATCCTGAAGCAAAAGGGTTTATTTTTGACGGTTTTCCCAGAACTAAGCCTCAAGCAGCTGCTCTAGATGAGATTTTAGCAGAACGCGAAACAGAAATTAGAATGATGTTAGGATTAGACGTTACGGAAGCGGAACTTAAATCGAGATTACTAGAGCGTGCAAAAACCAGTGGAAGAGCTGATGATGCCAATCCAGAAATCATTCAAAATAGAATTGATGTGTATAAAGAGGAGACCGCGCCGGTCAAAGCGTTTTATGCAGCACAAAATAAATTCATTAAAATAGATGGGCTTGGTTCAATTGATGAGATCACAGCGCGTTTATTTGAAGCCATTGACTCAGCGGGTTAATTTCAAACTGAGTTTCATTATTTAAGAAAGTTATGTCCAATTTTATCGACTATGTAAAAATCCATTGCCGTTCGGGTAGAGGTGGACAAGGTTCACGTTATATGCGACGTGAAAAGTATGTGGCCCAAGGTGGTCCAGCTGGAGGTGATGGTGGTCGTGGAGGGCACATCATTTTCAGAGGCAATGCTCAATTGTGGACGCTATTGCACTTAAAGTATAAAAAGCACATCAAGGCTGAGCATGGAGAACCAGGCGGAAAGAATCAAATGACTGGTAAAGAAGGCGAGGATGTCATCATGGAAGTGCCCCTCGGCACAGTGATTAAGGATGCGGACACAGGAGAATTTATTGCCGAAATTAAGGAGGATCAAGAAACAATGATTCTCATCGAAGGCGGTAAGGGTGGACGAGGTAATGTTCATTTTAAATCTGCTACGAATCAAGCTCCGCAATATGCACAACCTGGCTTGCCTGAAAAAGAAGCTTGGTTTATTCTTGAGTTAAAGGTGTTGGCGGATGTCGGGCTGGTTGGTTTTCCAAATGCTGGAAAGTCGACTTTGCTTTCAGTGGTTTCAGCGGCAAAACCCGAAATAGCCAATTACCCATTTACAACGTTAACACCAAATCTTGGAATTGTCTCTTATAGGGATTTTAAGTCTTTTATTATGGCCGATATTCCTGGTATTATCGAAGGTGCACATGAAGGAAAAGGACTTGGGCTAAGATTTTTGAGACATATCGAGCGGAATGCTTTATTGCTGTTTATGGTTCCGGCAGATGCAGATGATATTCATAAAGAATATGATATTTTAGTCAATGAACTCGTTCAATATAATCCTGATCTTGCCGATAAACCTCGGATTTTAGCGATTTCTAAATCTGATATGCTAGATGATGAATTAAAGGCGGAAATTCAAAAAGATTTGCCAGAAATTCCATATCTTTTCATTTCATCGGTTGCGCAGCACGGATTAACTGAATTAAAAGATCTGATTTGGTCAAAACTCAACGATTAAAATCCATTAGACTGATCTGGAGTATAACGCTTCAATTGGTTTTTCTATTAAGCATATCCTCCTGTTCAGAGGAAACAAAACATTATACGACTGGCGGGGGCTATGGTCTTGGAGAAGTTCAAGAGGGTAAAGAAATTGGATGCTGGAGATATTATTATTCGAACGATTCGCTAGAAGCAGTAGGCTGTTTTGAAAATGGTCTGATGAATGGTGAATGGGAGTATTGGTTTAGTAATGGTGCTAAAAAAGAAATGTTTCATTGGCGCCGAGGAGTAGCGGACGGTCCATACCTCAGTTATTATCCAAATGGGCAATTAAAACGATCGGGAACTTACGCCTTTAATAACAAGTCTGGCATTTGGGTAACCTATTTTCCGAATGGACAAAAAAAGAAAGCCGGCACTTATGTTGACGATGTTAAATCGGGAGAATGGCAGTCTTATTATATCAACGGACAGCTGCGTTCGCAGAGGCAATTTGAGAATGATTTGCCAGTAGGGAAATCAACCGTTTGGTATCCAAATGGACGGAAAAAAGAAGAAGTATTTTATCAAAACAATAAAATAGCTGGAATTAAAAAAACTTGGCATATGAATGGCGAACAAGAAGAAGTGTCTTGTTGGTCAAACGGATCTTTAAATGGTCCATATATGAAATACAACAATCAAGGAGACACAGCCTTTTGTGGATCATATTTAAAAGGAAAAGAAGATGGCCTTTTTACTTCCTATTTTGAAACAGGTGAATTACATTGGACAGGTGAATATCAGGAGGGTAAGAAAAGTGAATGGTTTACATATTACAATGAAAACGGAGTCATTGTTTTAAAAGAACGATACGTAGATCATATTTTGGTTAAGAAAGTTACTATGCCAACTGGTGAAAAACCTTAAATTCGTAACATCCAATTCATCGGATAATAAAATTGTATTGAAATGAAGATAAATCCAAAATATACCACAAAAGAAGCGGCATTAGAATTGTACAACAAACAATTAATGGAATTAATGTATCATGCAGCAACGGTTCACCGTGAATATCATGATCCGTTGGAAGTGCAAATGAGTACACTAATTTCTATAAAAACGGGAGGTTGTCCTGAAGATTGCGGTTACTGCCCGCAGTCTGCTAAGTACAATACAGATCTTGACGTTCACGCCATGATGCCTGTTGATGAAGTTGTGGGATTAGCAAAGAATGCAAAAGAAAGCGGTTCATCCCGTGTATGTATGGGGGCTGCTTGGAGAAATGTTCGTGATAATCGTGATTTCGATAAAGTGGTAGAGATGGTGCAAGAGATCAATGGAATGGGCATGGAAGTGTGTGCTACATTGGGTATGTTGAACGAAGCGCAGGCTGAACGATTGAAGAAAGCAGGATTATACGCATATAATCATAACTTGGATTCTTCCAGAGAATTTTATAAGGATATCATCTCGACGAGGGAGTATGATAACCGTATTGATACGATTGCAAATGCTCGAAACGCTGGTATTTCAGTTTGTTCAGGCGGAATCATAGGAATGGGTGAGTCAGCCGAAGATCGTATTGGGATGCTGATGACGTATGTACACATGGAACAGCCACCTGAATCAATTCCAATCAATGCATTAGTGGCTGTTGAAGGTACACCTTTAGAGGATCAAAAGCCGGTTGAAACTTGGGATATGGTTCGTATGATTGCAACATCAAGAATAATGTTTCCACAATCGATAATAAGGTTATCTGCTGGTAGAACACAAATGTCTAGAGAGGCCCAGGCCATGTGTTTCATGGCAGGAGCATCGTCAATATTTGCAGGAGACAAATTGTTAACCACACCAAATCCAGAATATAACGAGGATGTCGAGTTGTTTGAAATCTTAGGGATGAAGCCAAAAGCACCTTTTCAAGATGGTGAGCAACCTGAAACATTACCAGATGAGCGAGTGGATAAAGCAAAGGCAGATCGTACAGCAAGAGAAAAGCGATTAGCTGAAGCAAAACTGAAAAAAGCTGATCCAAACTTTGAACCACGTAAAGTGACAGTGGAATAAATGCTATTACCAAAAAGATTAAAAGATAAATTAGATGAGCGAAAAGAGAATAACTCTTTTCGCTCATTGCGTCTCAGGGGAGATGGAATTGATTTTTTTTCGAATGATTATTTAGGAATCGCTCGAATGGATTCTCCGCCTCTGGGGCTTCACGGGGCAACAGGCTCCCGCCTAATTTCAGGACATCATATGATTACCGAAGAACTTGAGCTAGCAATGGCGCAATTTTTTAGAGCACCTTCAGCTTTATTGTACAATTCGGGTTATGATGCTAATCTAGGGTTCTTTTCGTCAGTTCCACAAAGAGGAGATACCATCCTATATGATGAATTGATTCATGCTTCTGTAAGGGATGGTTTGCGCTTGAGTTTTGCACAATCCGTCCGATTTAAGCACAATGACCTCCAGGACTTAGAAGAAAAGTTAAGCCAGGCCACAGGAACAATTTATATTGCTGTTGAATCTATTTATTCGATGGATGGAGACGAAGCTCCTTTAAAAGATATTGCAGCGCTTAGCGAAGCTTATAATGCCTTATTATATGTGGATGAAGCTCATGCGGCAGGTGTATTTGGAGAGAAAGGGCAAGGTCTTGTGGATGCTTATGGGCTAAATGAGCGCGTCTTTGCACGTTTAGTCACTTTTGGTAAAGCTTTTGGCAGTCATGGTGCAATTATTTTAGGACCAGGAGATTTGAAGGCATATTTGATTAATTTTTCAAGATCGCTAATCTATACAACGGCATTACCACCATATAGTCAGCAAAGATTGTTATGGACGATTAATCGTATCGCAGAGGCAGTCCAGAAGAGGAAGGATTTGAAGGATAGGATATCTTTTTTCAGAAAAAAATCGCAACTTAATCAGCTGCCTGTATTGCCAAGTAATTCTCCAATTCAGGGCGTTTTTATGCCTGGTAATACAAAAGCCACCGACTTATCAAAAGCGTTGATCCAAAGCGGTTTTGAAGTTAAGGCCATCCTTTCACCAACCGTTCCAAAAGGAGAGGAGCGCATTCGGATATGTTTGCATGCATTTAATACAGAAAAAGAAATTGAAAGTTTAATAAGAGAGATGAAAGCATTGATATGAGACGAATTTTTGTAACCGGTATTGGAACCGAAATCGGTAAGACTTTTTGTTCAGCTATCCTAGTTGAAGCACTTACGGCAGATTACTGGAAACCTGTTCAAGCTGGTGAATTGGATGATTTAGATTCAGACTTTGTTCGCCATGCTATTTCAAATACAAAAACGAATATTCATCCAGAACAATATTTGCTATCTGAACCCATGTCGCCACATGCAGCGGCAAGGATAGATGGAATTCACTTATCACCAGCTACTTTTCAACGCCCCGAGACCGATAATCATTTGATTATTGAAGGAGCAGGCGGCTTGATGGTTCCGCTAAATGATGAGGGGGATATGATTGTCGATTTAATTCCGAACGTTGCGGATGAAGTGGTGCTGGTTTCCAAAAACTACTTAGGTAGCATTAATCATACCTTGTTGAGTGCTGAGCTCTTGAAGCAACGCGGCATTAAAATAACAGGTATCTTATTTAATGGAGATTCGAATCCTGAAACAGAAAAAGTGATTTTGAATTACACCGGATTAACATGCATTGGTAAAATACCGATGCTTGACCAATCACTGCAATCTTTTGTGAGAGAGCAGGCGAGCGGAATAAATATCTAATTAGATATTGTACATGAGTGATAATCCAATCCCACTTGATCTCCATCTTGAAAACTTTAAAAGTTCAGTTTCATATAAATATTCAGAGCTGAGGATATTATTTCTAAACAACGAGAATTCTAGGGAAATGGACCTTTTATCTCGTAAGATAAATGCCACGCCTTGACTCAATCCGATTCCGAATGAGGTCATTTTTTGAAATGCATAATCGATATTGTAATAGATTTCGCCATCGATAGTTGAAGTGTCAGCATTAACACCCATGAACTCATCTTGGATGAATTCATATTTTAATTCGGCCATAATATACCAGGCTACATTTTTTTTATACCCGTCAAATTGATATTTATATCGAATCGCAGGGGAGAGGTATGTATCAATTCCGGCCAAAGCATAATCTAATCGAATACCAACAAAATGTGTCCGATCAAAGTATTTGCCAAAGCCAAGTCTTAAGTTATAAGGGATATACCATGGCGAACTAAATGAACCTAAATCTTGAGGAAGGTCAGGGGTAACCTGTCCATTTACTTCTGTGACAAAAGTGCTCAGTCCAGCCGAAAATTCAAATTCATTCGTTTTTCTTGGATTGATAATCAATGTATCGCTACCACTTACGTTTACCCTTTCGTCTTCAACAAAATATCTGTACTCTTCTCTAGTGATCGAGTACTTTCGACCCTGTTCATCTTTGAATGTAATGTCACCATCAGACTCTTGAAAGATCAAAATTTCTCCAGTTAAAACTCTTCCGTCTTTCATATACACCACATCTCTTGTGATGATCGTTGACTCCTGTGCATTAACACTTAGCGTAGTCGTAAAAATTATTAACGTGATGAATCGACTTATCATTGGTCTAGCTTAGGTTAGTTATTCTATGATGCGCAATATACTAACAAATGGCTTTAATATGAATACTCCGTTTATTGAATTGTACCGTGTCATCCGCTTTATGCCCCATTAAAGCTTGTCCCATCGGTGATCCAGGAGAAACAACAAAATAGGATTGATCATCAAATTCTAATTTACCGATACTAATGGCCAGAAAAAAGTAGCCAATATCAGTATGAACTAACGTGCCGGATTTTATGCTCGAATGCATGCTGGAAGAGTCAACACTTTTAATATTTCGAAGTGTTTGTTGAGCATCACCGAGTTGCTTGCCCAAACGTTCACTTTCGATGTGCATCATTGCTCTGGCTGTATCGTGTTTATCTCCAGCTGTAGAACGTGTTTCTTGATTCGAAGCATCTTGGGTATCCGCCAATGCTTTCTCGGCATTTTGGACGCGTTGTTCGGCGTAGGTCATACACGCCTCGTATAATTTTCGTTTTGTATCTAAATTCACACGTAAAGATCGCTAAAAAAAACGCTATTACTCTATTATGATTTTATCGCGAAAGTTTTAGCCTTATTACGATTAGAAACAGTAATAATCATCGATTGTCCACCATAATTGATGAGTGCCATGTCTTTACAGTCATTCGGTTCATAAAATCCAGACTCTTTAGGCCCTAACTGGGAAAAGTTCCCGTTTCCATCTCCCAATAAAACCGCGCCACGTCCGCCGTCATAGCGAATTGTTTCCACTTCCACGGCGAAATTGTTACCAACAACGATTGCATCCAAGTTTCCGTCATTATTAATATCATGAACGATCGTCTGATTGATCGGGCCTAATTGAGCAAAGACAGGCAAATCTTTATATTTGAAGGTGCTTCCTGATTTTGTTAGGATGACCGAATGAAAGTTGTTAGCTGAATAATGCAATGCTTTTTCCAGTTTTTCATTACCATAGATGCTTTCGACATCTGCAGTTGCATATTGGGCGTAAGTGGGGAATTTTTGTTTGATAAACGGCATTTGTTCCGAGGAACATTGGCGTCCTCTTACAGGATAGCAGATGTCATTTTGATACTTTGCTAATACAATATCAAAAGTTCCATTATTGTCAAAATCATCACAATATAATTCCAGTGGTTTTTCACGGCTCGGATGAAATTTATTATTAGCACCAACATTTCCAACGATATACTCGTTTATACCATCGCCGTTAAAATCACCTTTTTCAATCGAATACCACCATCCTACATCCAATCCAGGGTTGTAGTCACTGGTTACATCCGAGAACTTTCCATCATTGTTTTCATAGAACATGATTGGCATCCATTCCCCAACCATTATCAAGTCATCATCACCATCTTGATCAATATCATCGAACATACAATCCGTAACCATTCCCGGCGCTTCAAATGGTGTAGGATTTTCGATTTTAGTCTCACCTACAGAAGATAGGGTAACATCGACAAATACACCATTGCCATCATTTTGAAGTAAAAAAGATCGAGAAGTAAAAGGGTAGTACCCCGGCATCTGGCGTCCACCTACATAAATATCTATATCACCGTCTTTATCATAATCGGAAACAGCTAGACGTTGTCCAGAAGCATCCATTTTTGGTAGTCGCTTTTTGGTCTCATTCGTATAGTTTCCGTTACCATCGTTAATGTAGAGTTGGTCTTGCATTTCTGGAGCGTTGTAAACATATTCATTTCCTCCTGAAATGACATAAAGGTCAAGGTCTCCATCATTGTCAACGTCTATAAATTCAGAACCCAGTTCTTCTCGTTTTTTCTCCTTGCTCCATGGACCATCAGTCGACTTAAATCCTTCTGCAGTTTGCAGATAAAGTGTTCCGCTAAAATCTGCAGAACCACTAACATAAATGTCTTCAAGATCATCCCCATTAACGTCTCCGGTGCTCATAAATGGTCCGAGTTGAGACATTTTATGCGGCAATAACACTTCACTTTGAAAATCATTAACCAGCGCTTCTTTGTGAATATGATTAAAAATGGAGTCTGTTATGTTTTCTACAAAATGATGATCGGTTGAAAAGTCGGGCTTATAGGTGCCATTTGCTAAGCTTGGGTCAAATTCATGAATTTGGTTCGCAGCAATATTCTGTTTTGTCATCATCTGACCGTTTGGCCATATAATTTCAATTTTGTCAATTTTATCAAATTGGCCAAGACCAAAATGTAAGAAAGGTTCTACTGAAGATTGATAGCCTCGAGAACGTTGCACTTCAGCAAACTGAACTTGATCACCAGCATAGATTTTTACTGTCGCTCCGATGGCAGCAGTATTGTCTCCCGCTCCTTTTATGCGCAATCGAATGTAATTGTTTTGACTTTGGAGTTTATTCTCTAGGATGAAAGATGTTTCTTCCATATTGTTTAAAATCAGGTCAAGGTCGCCATCATTATCTAAATCGGCATAGGCAGATCCATTGGTGTTAACCGGAATATCTAAGTTCCATTCTTCTGTTTTTTTAGAGAAATGCATGTCGCCGTCATTTCTATAGATATAGTTGTGTATTTTGGTGGTAGGCATCAATTCAAGTCCGTCTTCGTAATTCACATCTCCTTCGAAATACTTTTTCTTTGAATAGTTTCGCAGGTAATCATTGTCACGTGCTTCTTTATTGTAGCCATTCGAAATAAATAAGTCTTTATGCCCATCATTATCGAAATCTGCGAACAAAGGCGCCCAGCTCCAGTCTGATTTTGAAATGCCCGATACTTGCGCAATTTCTGTAAATGTTCCATCGCCATTATTCATTTGGAGACCGTTGAACATATATTGATAGTGTAATCCATAACTGACATTGTTCCAGAACTCTTCGGTGCTCATAGCACCCATATTTCGCTTCGATCGCACGTGGTCTTCAGCAGCCATATCTACGGTAAAGATATCGAGATAGCCATCGTTGTTAAAGTCAGCAATGTCATTACCCATTGAATAAGCAGAGATGTGATTCGTGCGCGTTTTAATATCTTGAGAGAACGTACCGTCTCCATTGTTCATGTATAGTAAATCAGGATCTTGATAATCGTTAGAAACATAGATGTCCACAAAGCCGTTCCCGTCCAAGTCCCCAGCAGCAACACCTAATCCATAGCAGTTATTGAGAATTCCGGCCTTTTCCGTAACATCAACGAACTTCCCGTCTTGGTTTTCTAGAAAGACATCTGCTTCTTTTCCAAACATCTTAATCTTTTTATAATCTTCAAGCGTTAAAAGTAAATCTTCCGGATATTTGGGAGGATGATTTAAAATATACAAATCAAGGTCATTATCGTTGTCATAATCTAGGAATAGGGCATGAGTCGTCCGCTTCTCGACATTAACTCCAAATTCTTCACCTTTCTCTGTAAAAGTCATGTTTCCATTATTAATGAAAAGCAAATTTTGGAGCAGCGCTCTGTCTTTTGGATCCCCAGAACGGCAAACGTAGATATCCATCCAATTATCACCATTTACATCAGCCATCACTACCCCTGTGTGCCAACCGTCATTGTAATCGGCTTCGAATGCTGTCTCGGTTATATCCTCAAACTGCATATTACCTTTATTCAAATAAAGTTTGTCTTCTACTTGATTTCCCGTGAAATAAAGATCACTTAACCCATCATTATTGATGTCACCTACGGCAACACCAGCGCCATTGTAGATATATTCGTAAGAATAAAAATTGAAGCTGTCATTTTCCGTAATTGTATTGTGAAAATCAATGCCGGTAACATCAGATTCTAATTGCTCAAAGTGCATAGATTCCACAAAAGTTGAATCATTATCGGTTGTGTCGGTGTTTTCTGATCCTCCGCAAGCAGTAAGAAAAAGTAGCGTAAAAATTGCGTTTATCCTATTATTCATGTAAGTTGGTTGTGTGTATGGAGGTAGGTCTTTAGTTTACAAACCTACTACCAACGATTAACGTATATCAAATATACAATTTTAACGCTTGGATTGGTAACTATTTTGAAAGACATTTAGGAGTTGAAAGATAAGATGAATGAACAAAATAAACCATCATCTGTTTTAAACTTGAAATCATACAAAACTAAACTTTGCGGCTAAAGAGAAGTCGATAAGAAATTATCCACTAAATTTGCACTTATACACTTAATAAAATGAAAAACGGGTTAGACATCATTGATGAGGTAGGAGACAATCACCTGATGACCTCCGAAGAGACGCCACTAAGAGCTGACGCCTTTGAACTGTCGGACGAAGAAAAGATCGAACGCATTGAGGAGCACTTTAAGCAAATCATGGATACGTTGGGGCTGGATCTGCGAGATGACAGTCTTAAAGGCACGCCAAGACGTGTGGCAAAAATGTACGTAAAAGAAATTTTCGGAGGGCTAAACCCTGCGGATGCTCCAAAAGCGTCAACATTTGAAAACAAATACAACTATTCTGAAATGTTGGTTGAGAAAGATATCACAGTTTATTCTACTTGTGAACATCATTTCTTACCAATTGTTGGAAAAGCGCACGTAGCGTATTTTTCAGACGGAAAGGTAATTGGACTTTCGAAGATGAATCGTATCGTTGAATACTATGCGAAACGTCCACAGGTTCAAGAACGGTTGACGATTCAGGTTGTAAAACATTTACAAAAGTATTTGGGCACAGAAAATGTGGCTTGCGTCTTAGATGCAAAGCATTTATGTGTAAATTCAAGAGGAATTAAGGATATCCAGAGTAGTACTGTTACCAGTGAATTCGGTGGGAAATTCAAAGATCCTGATGTTCGTAAAGAGTTTTTGAACTACTTACAAATGAAAGCTGGGATTTAATAAATTTACCAAAAGATAATCAAGAAGGTTCGCTGAGGCGAACCTTTTTTTTGTGCTTTATTTAACCTACATTTATTCGACTTAAAATGGATTTATGCAAGATGTTTTTACAATCATTGCTCTTGTGCTTATCGGGGCTTGCGCAAACCATGAGCAGGAAAAAGACAATGAATCAATTGTGCCTGCCATAGCCGATATAAAATCTGATCCAGTAATAGAAGATGAACCATTCGAAGCGATGGATATGTTTTTTAAAAAGCTCGATGTTGTCCCTGCAGAATTGGAATACGAAGGTAAAATAGTTGATGCGTGGTGGTGGAATGACCTGAATGGAGAAAACTATTTTCTAAGAACAATAGAAGAAAAAGAAAATGAAGTGATGGAAGATGGGCATCATGCGGATGATCTATTTTTCTATAGCCAGAGTTTACATACCTATCATTTTGTGCTAACGGAGGAAAATTCTGAATTAGTGCTGTTGAGAGAGCTATTTGATTTTGAAAATGATTGTGATTTTGATTTAAAAGTAGAACATATGCCTACCGTGTCATTTAATGATGCTGATCAGGATAATTATGGAGAAATCACGTTTGGATATATGTTAGCTTGCAGGAGTGATGTTAGTCCTTCGTCTTATAAGGTTTTTACATTCGAAAATGGTGAGAAATATGGATTACGCGGACAATCAGAAACGATGGGCTTTGGCGGAGACTATGTGGTGGGGGATGAGTTTAATGAGGTGTCAGATACGCTATTAATTCAAGCGATTGCATATTGGGAGGAACATCAGGTGGAGTTTGAGTAATAGCACCTGGTACTGTTTTAAAAAATCCTACAACTCAGTATCGCAGTATCATCGACATAATTCTTTTTGCCCCGCCAATCATCCAGTTTACTAAAAACGATTTCATTTAAATCTTCCATTGAAAGTGGATAGAAACTTTGTACAATTTTAGTTAGGCGATCAGTTTCAAATTGTTCTTCAGTTGCGTTTTCTAGCTCAACTACACCATCGGTGTAAAGCACAATCGTCGTATTGTTCTTAATGGTCACCGTGTCGCTTTCTATAAAGGGCAACTCCTCTAACATACCCAGGCCTATACATCCTTTGTTTAAGAACTGAGAATCTTTGTTTCGAATAAGTATTGGCCAGTTATGTCCTGCGTTTATGTATTTGAGTTGTCTCGTTTTTGAATTGTATTCTGCAATGAAAAAGGTGATAAATTTCTCTCCTTTAGCGCTGGTAAATACTTTGTCATTTAAATCAAGGACGAGATCCTCTAAAGTCGGTCGTTGGACATTAAAAATAGTTCGTACCGTGGCCTGGAAATTTGCCATGAGCATCGCCGCTGAAATCCCTTTACCTGAAACATCTGCAATGCAGACGATAAATTCATCTTTATTAAGTCGGATATAATCATAATAATCCCCGCTCACCTTATGGTGTGAGAGATATTTTGCTGAGATATCAATCTTGCTATTAGAAGGCAATTGAGAAGGGAATAACAAACGCTGCATCTCTGAGGCAACTTCCAATTCTTGACGCACTCGCTGCTGTTTAATACTCTCGTTGGCCAATCGCTTATTTTCTATGGCAACAACAATGATATTCGTTAAGGTTTGTATGAAATTTAAATTTTCAAAAGCTTGTTTGTTGTCCGGGGCATCATCTAATATACCATTTACAAATAAATAGGCTAGTGGTTCTTCCTTGTGGAATACAGGGATGATTACATCAAAATTATTCAATGACTTTTTATAAGATGATTCAATGACGGTTATGTCTTTGAATTTAAGGATATCCCGTTCAATGTTGATGTCCTTAATTTTGCCTTTAACACCAACTTTAGTAATGATTTGCCATTTTTCTTGATGATTGTAAAGAACAAATTTGCGAATACCGAGTTGCTCACGAAGAATAAAATTGTAAATGTCCAATATTTCGGATACCGGTTTATTGTAATTGATGGCACGCGTTACCTCCAGTAAAGAATTTAGTTTAAATTCTTTTGACTGCAACTGGTTCTCCAATTCATTTACAACCGATTCCGGAACCATATCTATAAGTTTTCGATGATTGATGGTAAGCGTTTAAATGCGGCTAACTCTTTGAATTTTGTTCGTGCTTCTCCACAAGGCGAACCAAAGTATGTTTTTCCAGCTTGTAAATCATTTCCGACACCAGACTGGCCTAGCACCGTAACATTGTCTTCAATTGTTACATCACTCACAACACCAACTTGCCCCCAAAGTGTCACATTGTTTTTAATGATAACACAACCCGCAATTCCAACATTTGCTGCAAAGAGGCAATTTTTACCGATAACCGTGTCGTGTCCGACATGTACTTGGTTGTCGATTTTAGTTCCTGCTCCTATAGTAGTGTCTCCGGTTACACCTCTATCAACCGTGCTTAATGCGCCGATTTCAACACGGTCTTCCAGGATAGTTCTTCCACAGGTGTGCATACGGTCAAAACGTTCCCCTTTTTTCTTGTAGTAAAATGCGTAGTGACCAATGACCGAATTAGGGCCAACAGTAACATCATCTCCAATAATAGTGTTGTCGCCAATAACAGCACCTGCATGTATAATGCAATTTGCTCCTATTGAAACATTGTGGCCAATAATTGCATTGGGATAAATCTGTGAGTTTTCTCCGATATTGAAGTTGTCTCCCGTATTATGTGTCCAACTTTTATCAGGAGAATAATGTCGTGTAATTTTATTAAATGCATCAAAAGGAGCAGTGCAAATGATAATACCTTTTCCCGCAGGAACATCTACTTCCTGGTCAATTAAGATGACATCGGCAGCGCTATTGAGTGCTTTTTTATAGTATTTTGGATGATCTACAAAAACGATTTCACCGGATTCAATTTTATGAATTTCATTGATACCAGTAATCGTTAGGTTAGGATCACCAACAAAAGATGCCTTTAAAAAAGCGGCAACTTCCTTTAATGTGAGGCTGTTTTTAAATCTCATTTCTGGGTATTATTATCCAAGTATAAAACTAGCGCATTGGAAGCCCCGTAAAATGAGGGTTTGAACCTATTTATTCAGTAAGAATTGTTAAAAAGGTAGGTTTGAATCAAGAATTCGATACAGATTGTTTCGTTTCTGATCTCGTTTTTGAAACAAAGAATGTGCCGATCAAACAAGCGCCAATATTAGTGAATGCAGCTACAATAATCCAAATCTGAAAACCAGAATACGTCCATTTTGCAACGAAATAAGCGATTAGAAAAAGACTCGTTAAGATGACTAAAAAACTCATGATTTTAGCGAATATATGCTGATTTTTCCCCCAGGCCAATAACTGCAACTCAATCAGCAGGGTATAAATGAGTCCCCCAACAAATAGCCAATTGTAAAAATCACGGATAGGTAGCACATTGAATATAACGGCTGCTCCAAAAATTAATAGTGCAAGACCAAGTAAAGAAATGATTGATCGCGACGCTTTTTTTGTGTTTGGAGAATGATTTTGCAGTAAATAAATTCCAGTCATCACTATTGATCCCACAAAAAAGAATAATGAAAGTTTGGCATTAAAAGCCTTGAAGAACTCTTGGCTTAAAGCCGTCACAGAAGCCGTTACAATAAAAGCAACTACGGTTAAAAAGGTTGATATGCCAATGAGTTTTCCCTTCATTAAAGAATAATTCTATCTGTTAGATGGTTAAAGATAACTATTCAGCAATTGGTCGCAAAGGTTTCCGTTCAATTTCCCAAGAAAATCCTTTAAAAAAGAGTTCTTTTTCTGGAATTTGGTTCATTGGATAAAAAACGCTGGTAGGTTCATCTAAAAAAGCAACCGACTGAATGTCACCATCTAAAAAACGAAATAAAATGGAGTTACAATCGACCCGATTGGCCCCTTTTAGCATTGTTTTTTCTATAGTAGTGGAGTCTTCTTTTTGTTTTTCTTCTGGATAATACAGCGCTTGCGCATTAGCTATGATGTGGATACTGCTAATTTGATTGGAGTCTAGACTTGCAATCATTTTTTTACCTTTCATTTGGTCGTAATGGATGCTGTCTCCTTCATGTTCGCCAATTAGCATAGCGTTTTGATACATCGTCATTTCATGAAAAGCTTTGTCATAATATGACGCGTGCATCGAGTCTGAGAATAATTGAGTGGTATTATTCCACAAAATAGGTTCTTTATGAAGCTTTAAGATAGAATCTCTTTCACTAAAATAAGCACTATCACAAAGGATGAATAGATCACCTTTGATAATGCTCACATTGTTCTCTGCGATTGATATTTGCTGATCGGTTAATGTATCCTTATGATAATTGATCGTGTCTCCGGCCAAACGTAAGGTGTCCGTTTCGCTGTATTGAAGAATTCGTGCATTATCTTTGAGTGTCACTGCTGCATTGTCTGGTTTTTTCAACATGTAGTCGGCAAGAAATCGGACATTTTCTGTTGAATCAAAAAGCATGACATTACAAAAGCCTTCTCCAATATCGTTCGGTTGATCAAAGTAAAGACTGTCAGCGTAGAGAATTCTACCTTTTTCTATGAAAGTAGCACCCGACCATAAGTTTGCTATCCCCGTTTTCGTATTGTAGAATCCTTTTTTGCATTCTAATCGAGAAGTATCCATTAAGATCGTCGTAGGTCCGTGAAAATGGGCTTCAGAAGGGATTGTTCTGAATTCAAGTGTATCGGCAAACAATTCATATTTCTCATCTTCAAGATGAACGCTATCCTTAAAATAGAATATTTTTGACTCCGAATAATAATAACCCTTGACCGAGGTCAACTTCATATCGTTTTTAATCGAAGAAATGTGTGCATGATTGGTGTAATAGCCAACCGATCTATTTCCATCATACTCTAAAGAGTCTGTTAACATCAGGTACTCATTATCTCGAAATCGGACGTTACTGAGGAGTTTCGATATGTTGGTGTTACCATTATATTTTAATGAGTCACAGAAAAGATTGACAGTATCTCCTTGGTTGATTTGTACATTACTGTACGCATGAACAAGGTTAAAATCTCTAAAATAAAGAGCTGAATCACAGAAGAGTCGGGTAGTGCCGTGCTTAAATTCTACATGACCTCTTGCCACGTCTGTATTAGGGTGTTCCACTGAATTAACTACATCTTCTGCAAAAACAAGGCGAATATTATCCTCTTGCGCAAAAAGTTGTCGCGGAATAAAAACGGCGCTTATTAAAAGCGCCGTCCATAATATGTGTTGACTTTTTGTCAATTATTTTCGAATTATTGTTTGCGCACGATCAGGTCCAACGGATACGATCGATATAGGTGTTTGCAATTCTTGTTCCAAATAGGTAATATAATCTAAAAAGGCTTGTGGCGCATCCGCCATATCCGTCAGTCCCGTCAAGTCTTGATTCCACCCCTTTATTTTTTTGTAAACGGGTTGAACGTCTAAATTATCAATATCGTATGGGAAGTAGTCAAATTTTTCACCGTCAATTAAATAATGTGTACAGACTTCAATTTCTTCAAAACTGTCGAGTACATCTGCTTTCATCATTGATAATTCGGTAGCACCGTTGATCATGATAGCATATTTTAGCGCCGGTAAATCAATCCAACCACAACGGCGATCTCTGCCTGTTGTTGCACCGTATTCATGGCCGATTTTGCGGATGTTCTCCCCCGTATCATTATCCAATTCAGAAGGGAAAGGTCCAGAACCAACACGTGTGCAATAAGCTTTAAAAATACCGATAACAGCACCGATTCGATTGGGGGCAACTCCGAGTCCCGTGCACGTTCCAGCGGTTACTGTATTCGACGAGGTGACATAAGGATAGGTTCCAAAGTCTATGTCAAGCATCGTTCCTTGCGCACCTTCAGCCAAAACGGATTTACCATCCTTCATGGCGTTGTTAATATAGTGCTCACTATCAATCAACGTAAATTTAGATAAGAAATCCATTGCCTCAAACCATTGTGGTTCAAATTCGGCAAGTAGATCCGCATAGTCATAATCACCTAGTATCGATTGGTGTTTTTCAACGAGTTGATTGTATTTTTCTTTAAAATTAGAAGCCAAAGAGTCTCCCATTCGCAGACCGTTACGACCTGTTTTGTCCATATACGTTGGGCCAATACCCTTTAAGGTTGAACCAATTTTTTTCTTTCCTTTTTGCTCTTCTGAGTATTTATCAAGAATTTTATGGGTGGGAAGGATAAGGTGTGCTTTTTTCGAAATCAATAATTTCGATACTACATCGACACCAACTGCTTCCAGTTTTTCTATTTCTTCACGAATGATGATAGGGTCAATAACAACGCCGTTACCGATTACATTAATCGTATTATCACGGAATATTCCTGATGGGATCGTGTGTAATACATATTTCTGGTTGTCAAAAATCAGCGTGTGGCCGGCGTTTGGTCCACCTTGAAAACGAGCAATAATGTCGTACTTCGGTGTAACAACATCAACAATTTTGCCTTTTCCTTCGTCTCCCCATTGCAATCCCAGTAATACATCCACTTTTTTCATTCGTCTTTTTTTATAATGCTACAATCGGAAATAAAAAAAAAACGCCACCCCGCTTTAATAGCTGGTGCGACATGGTCATTTTTGAGTTTTTAATTCAGCGTCAATTTCTGTTCTGCCTCTTCGACAGAAGTTGCAATATTAAGAACTGTATTTAACTTAGTCAGTAAAAGAACCTGATTAATTTTATCAGAGATATTAACAATGAACATATCTCCCCCGTTATTACGGCATTTTGTAAAGATACGAATAAGGGTATTTATTCCGATACTGTTGAGTAAATCAACTTGTTTGAGATTTAAAATGACATTACTTTGACCTTCTCTGATGCTTTCTTCAACAGCTTGATTCAAGAGATCAAAGTCGATTTCAACGAGTGCCGTTCCTTGAAGTTGAATTTCGGTACAGATGTCGTGTTTGATTGGGGTAATACTCAGACTCATTCGTTGGAGTTCTTTTGATTAGGGGAACGTTCACCAAAAAAGTAAAGTGAATGATGGTGAATTTTCATTTTGAATAATTCTTCAACAGTAGCTTTAATTTTCTCAATACGCGGATCACAAAACTCGATCACTTCTCCAGAATTGGTGCAAATAATATGATCGTGCTGTTGATAACCGTAAGACTTTTCAAATTGAGCAATATTATTGCCAAACTGGTGCTTTCTGACCAAATTTGAGTTTAATAATAAGTCTATTGTATTATACAAGGTAGCGCGACTAACGCGATAGTTCTTATTCTTCATTTTGACGTAGAGCGACTCTATATCAAAATGACCTTTCTGTGAATATATTTCTGACAGTATGGCGAAACGTTCAGGTGTTTTACGGTGTCCGTTGCGCTCAAGAAAGTTGCAGAATATGTCTTTAACTTTTTCTTGTAATTGCTCTTTTTCCATGTGTCCTCCTATGGTATAACAAAGATAGCCATTTTTTGTTGGACTTTAACCGATTATATCCTTTCTACTGATTTTACACCATCAATTTGCTCAAATTTGAGTATTAATTCGTCCAGATGCTCGGTGTCATAAACGTAGAGCATAATTTTACCTTCAAAAATTCCATCGTTAGACTCGAATCCGATCGATTTCATATTGACTTCGTGTTGCATAGATATGATGTTTGTGATGCGGTTTACTATACCCAGATCATCTATACCTGTAATGATTAATCCACATAGACGTTCACGAGCACGATCATTTTTCCAAGTAGCCTTCAATACTCTGTATGCATAATTAGACATCAACTGAGTTGCATTCGGGCAATTTGTTCGATGAATTTTAATTCCTTCAGAGACCGTGATGAATCCAAAGACGCTATCACCCGGAATCGGATTACAGCAATTCGCTAATTTATAATCGAGTTCTTTAAAATCGTCACCAATAACAATTGTGTCTTTTTTAGCATCAACTGTTGAAATGATAGATTTAAACTCATTTCTATTAACCTCTTTTCGCTTGGCTTTTGGCTGTGTGAAGTTTTTACCTTCTACATGTAAATCGCGAAGTTCTGACAGGTTTAATTTACCTTTTGCAATTTGGTAGTACAGTTCGATTGCACCGCCTTTGATTCCAAAGAAACGCTCTACTGTTTGAACATTTTCGCCAATAAAATTAACCTTGAGTTGATTGAATTTGCGTTTCAAAATCTCTTTACCATCTGATGCAATACGTTTTTGCTCTTCTTTGAGGGCAGATTTGATTTTTGATTTTGCCCGAGCGGTCCCAACAAATTTGAGCCAATCTTCTTTCGGTTTTTGTTTTTTTGAACGTAAGATATCAACTTGATCACCACTTTTAAGAATGTGGCTTAAAGGCATCAATTTGCCATTTACTTTTGCTCCAATACACGATAATCCAATGTCTGTATGTATGTCAAAGGCAAAATCGAGAGTGGTGCTATTTTTGGGTAAGACACGTAAATCTCCTTTTGGAGTAAAAATGAATATTTCATCACTAAAGAGGTTTAACTTAAATTCGTTGATGAATTCTTCTGCGTCAGCTTCGGGGTTTTCGAGTAACTCTCTTACTTCTCCAACCCAACGATCAAATGTACTCTCTGCTGTCTGATTTTCTTTGTATTTCCAATGCGCGGCATAGCCTTTTTCGGCTATCTCATCCATCCGCTTGCTTCGAATCTGAACTTCAACCCATCTGCCCGATGGACTCATTACAGTTGTGTGTAAGGATTCGTATCCGTTAGCTTTTGGAATGGATATCCAATCTCTCAAGCGATCTGGATTCGGCTGGTAAAAGTCAGTAACAATACTATATATTTTCCAGGCATCCGCCTTTTCTTTTTCGATAGGGGTATCGAAGATGATTCGAATGGCGAAGATGTCATAGATTTCATCAAAACTGACATTCTTGTTTTGAATTTTTTTAAAAATGGAAGGGATGCTTTTTGTTCTAGCCTTGATGCTGGATTCAAATCCTTCTTTATCAATCGCCTCTTTTATGGGGTTTGTGAATTGACGAATAAAACGATTTCGAACCGCCGCTGTTTTTTCGAGTTTACTTTCGAGTTGTTTGTAAATTGCCGGTTCTTTATACTTGAAGATAATGTCTTCAAATTCATTTTTTATTGCATTAAAGCCTAAGCGGTGCGCCAAAGGGGCGTATAAAAATTCCGTTTCCGAAGCGATTTTTAATTGTTTATCCGCACGCATTGAATCAAGCGTTCGCATATTATGTAATCGATCCGCAATCTTAATAAACGCTACGCGCAAGTCATCGGAAATGGTTAAGATTAGTTTTCTGAAATTCTCTGCTTGAATGGAGATGTTGTCATCAAATACTTCTGGGATTTTTGTTAATCCATTAATGATTTGGCGTGTCTTTAGACCAAACAAGTCCTCAATATCTTGAAGCGTAATATGGGTATCTTCAACCGTGTCATGAAGCAATGCACAAACAATCGCCGTAGTGCCTAGACCCATTTCCTCTACGCAAATTCTAGCAGCCGCAATGGGGTGATATATATAAGGTTCACCAGATTTTCGTCGCATATCTTTATGCGCATCCACCGCGACATTAAAAGCTTTACGAATCATTCGTGTATCTTCTTTATCACGAATCGTTTTACTCGCGCGTAAAAGTCCTCGGTATGCTTTTAATATCTCAGCGCGTTCTTTTTCTTCGTCTATCTTCATTTTTGAATCTTCTGCCTTTGCTATTTACTTTTAGTAGTATCGCGAACGTTCATATTTCCCTCTTAGATCGTAATCTTTCCATTCTCCTACCGGATCTCCATCTCTAAATTCACCTTCTTGTTGCTTTTTGCCGTTTTTATGATAATACAACCAATTTCCATGTTGCACACCATCTTTCCAAAAGCCATGCTCTTTTAATTTTCCGTTCTCGTAATAATACATCCACTCACCGGTTTGAACGCCTTCATTCCAGTTGCCCTGCGTTATCAATTTGCCATCTTCGCCATAATATAACCAAACATCATCTTGTACACCTTCGTTCCAAAAACCTTCTTCTTTCAGTTTTCCTTCTTCACTGTAATATTTCCAACGTCCATGTTGCTTTCCTTCAACCCATTCACCTTCTTTAGCTAATTTACCATTTTCGTGATAGATTTTCCAAGTACCTTTCTCGTTTCCTTCTTCATCAAAATTACCTTCCTCTTTTATGTTTCCATTGAGGAAGAAGTAGGTCCATTTACCCACAGGGAAACCATTCGCACGTTTTCCCTTTTTACTGATATTTCCATTTTCGTGATAATAGGTCCAAATACCAACATTAAAGCCGTCTTTCCATTCCCCCTTCATTTTTACATTTCCGTTCTCATAATAATAGGCCCATTCTCCAATTTGTTCATCGTTCTGCCATCTTCCCGTTTCTTTTAATTTTCCAGAAGGGAAATAATACTCCCATAAGCCAACTGCTTTACCATCTCTCCATTCACCACGCTCTTCTATATTTCCCAGTGCATTATAATAAGACCAAACCCCAGTTTGAACGCCCTCGTCCCAGCTCCCTGTTCGCTTTAATGTTCCATCCTCAAAGTAGAACTTCCATAATCCGTCGTTTTGATCATTCTTCCATGACCCCGTTTTTTCTATTTGTCCATTTTCATAATAATAGTTCCAGATTCCGCTTTGCACGCCTCTTATGAAGTTACCATGAGATTGCAGATTACCTAAACGGAAAAAATACTCCCAGGTACCGGTTTCCAACCCTTCTTTAAAAAGGCCTTTGGACATAACGTTTCCATTGTCAAAATAGGCTATCCATTCACCTTCTTTTTTCCCAGCAACAAATAATCCGGTTTCCATTAATTCACCGCTGTTGTGGTAATAATTCCACTCGCCTTCTTTTAGGCTGTCTTTATATTTCCCTTCTGCTAATAGCTCGCCATTCTCATGATAAAAACGCCATTTACCGACCGGCTTCTCTTTTTTATAGCGACCAATTTCCTTCAGGGTACCGTCAGCATAATACGCCTTGTATTTTTGGGCGTGGGTAATATTTGACAGTAGAATAATGGATAAAATTGTGAATAATACTTTCATAAACCGATTTTTATAGCGTGTATACCTTTCGAAAGTATTTATAAATGCTCAAATGTTTCTGTCGAATATGTTTATTTTTAACGATTGGAAAGTTAATAATTCATTCAGATCGAAAAGAAGACACAAATAAATCGAACGGGTATTGCGGCCTTTATGTTTGTGGTCATCCATTTTGCGATCATCATCGCTTATGCATGGCCAGAATCTATGAGTTATCAGCCGCTTCATCGTTATGCGGCTAGTTACGTAGAGCCGATCTTTACACAACGCTGGAGTATGTTTGCGCCTTGCCCAACAATGAATACGGTTGTAGAGGTAAACTATAAATTTTCCAATACGGACTCCAGTGGGTGGATTCGACCATCGGAGAATGCTGTTAACAGGCATGATAAACTTCCTCTTCTTCACTATGGAGAATTAGTTATTGCCGAAGCGAATTTAGATTATTGGTTGGGTCTTGATTTAAGGGATATGGGTCTTAAAGTACCAGACCCTTTTCCAATGAGTAAAGCAGATCAATTTTTAAGAGGGTACAGCTATTATAAGATTAAAAATTATGTCGATGGATGGGGTAGGCGCCTTTACGATAAACCATTTATTGCAGCAGAAGTCAGGTTTTATAGGAAAGATGTCGTAACGGGTGATCAAGGTTTAATTACATTGCCAATTTATTATTTTGATGATGCTGAATAGACTGGCGCACATATTTACACGGCCATTTCCATACGCCAACAAAATGAGCTTTTTTAAGAGGGTTTTGTATATTTTCTTATTCATTAACACCCTGACATTATTACCTATTGCAGAAGAGTTGTTCGGTTATTATGGTATAGTCGGATCAGGAGGATGGAATACAATTACGCCATGGTATGCTCAGGGAAGTAGAGCATTGGTGAATGTCTTGAGTCATCCGATTAACGGAACCTATACTTGGATCTATTGGGTGTTTATTATTGGACAGTTAATCGGTCTCACATTAGGTTTGTTGGGAGTCTGGAGGCGATTAGCAGCGTTAATGGTGTACTTTTTTACGGTCAATTTATTTCTTAAAGGTTACCTCATGTTCACTGGGGGAGAAGCTTTGATCAATATTTTGCTTTTTTATTTGATCTTTATAAATGAAACAGCAGACACTAAAAGCCGTAATTACAAGATTCAAAACGTATTGAATAATACCTTTTTTGTGATTATGTTGATTCAAATATGCCTATTGTATTTCTTTTCGACGCTCTATAAATTAATAGATCCTTACTGGTTGAGTGGGGAAGCAATGATGTATATCTCGAGAGTAGATGCTTTTTCCGGCGATACGATGCGGAATCTTTTTGCCGAAAATCCCATGATTTCTAAATTAGCGACTTGGTCAGTGCTTGCTTATCAAGGACTTTTTTCAATTCTTGTTTGGATAAGGAAAGTTAAAATACCACTGTTGGTTATTGGTGTCATGTTTCATCTCTCCATTAGCTTTTTTATGGGAATTTTTGCCTTTGGAGTAATTATGACTATCACTTACATCCTCTTTTTGGAGGATAAACACATAGAAAGATTTAATAATTGGTTTTCAAGGCGAAAAAAACTAGCCCTCGAAACGAATCACACGGATTAAATCGATATCAAATACTAAAGTAGAGTAGGGTTCTATGGGGCCACTTCCTTGTTCGCCATAAGCCAATTCATAAGGAACATAAAAACGGTAACTTGAACCTTCTCGCATGAGTTGCAAACCTTCTTGCCAGCCTTTTATGACACCCATGGGTGTAAAGCCTGCTGGCTGACCAGACGGTATGGTCGATTCGAACTCCCGTCCATCAATAAAACGACCGGTGTAATGAACAACACAAGAGTCGGTAATATAAGGTTGTATGCCACTTCCCTTTTCGAAAATTTCGTACTGTAGGCCACTTTCGGTAACCATTATGCCTTCGCGTTTGGCATTGTTTTCAAGAAATTGAATGCCCATTTGTTTATTGATGTCTGCAAAGTAGGTCGATACTTCCTTTTGCACCTCACTTATTTTTACAACCGTTTCGTTATTACGAATACCATTCGAAAGTCCTTTTTGCAATTGAGCAACGTCTGTCTTCTGATCAATACCTTTGGCTACTAAGGTTCGAACAAGTGACTCTCCTTCCATTAAACCTAGGGCGTAACTGGCATCTGACATAGAAACGAGGTCTGAGTTGATAGTACCGTTTTCTCCGAGATATAAATTCAAAATAGAATCAACCTCGAAAAGGTCAATTCTTAATTCTTCATCACCTAAATAATCCAGCATGCCAGCTTCTAAATCCACAATACTGAATTTGCCAGTCGTACGTGGCCCGTTATAAACTTGATTAATTGCAAAACCATTATCAAATCCAATGCAATAGCTGATTTTTTGGTCAAAATTATCAAAACCTTGTGTTGGTGTTTCGGATGTTATTGTGGGTAGATTATCCTGTTCAGGCTCATTGCCGCATGCAATGAGTCCGAACAGTAAAGAGATGATTAAAAATCGCATCTGTTTAGTTAATACTAATTAGTTCAACGTCAAAAATTAACGCCATATAAGGTTTAATTGGTCCACCCGGGTGCGGGTTTGCACCATAGGCAAGATTTTCAGGAATAAATAATTTCCATTTAGAACCTGCTGGCATCATTTGTAACGCTTCTGTCCAGCCTTTTATTACTTGATTAACACCGAAACTTGCAGGTGTGCCTCTACTAACGCTGCTGTCAAAAACAGTTCCATCAGTTAACGTTCCATGATAATGTACAGTAACTTGATCTGTTCCTGAAGGTTTGTTTCCCGTTCCTTCTTCAATAACCTCATATTGCAATCCAGAAGAAGTAACCGTTACTTCATCACGTTTGGCATTTTCAGAAAGAAAGTTTTCGCCATCCGACTTATACTGTCCAAATCGCTCCTCATTCATGGAATTGATATAAGTCGTGATTTTATCATTCGCCTCGTTAGGAGTGAATCGTAATTGCTTATTATTAAAAATGGCGTTAATACCTTCTATGAAACTATCCAGGTCAATTTGATCTAGATTTTGACCTTGCAGACTTTGTCCTATACTCATGCCAACACTATAGCTGGCGTCTTTTTTGATTTGATCCATGCGTAATTTTTTATGCAAAGATACAAGAATCTTGATAGATAGGATTGGAGTCTATTGACTTATCGCTGCTCCAATACAAAGAATGCAGTACGGCGGTTACGCTGATGCGCTTCCTCGCGTTCATCCTTAGTTGGGAGGTTTTTGATATACTCAACTGTAAGAATGTTTACATTGCCCTCTTCATCTGGTATTTCAGCAGGCATAGTTTCTCCGTAACCTTTTGCGACCAATCTATCCATTGGAATATCATGCGCAATAAGATAATCAACTACACTTTGTGCTCTGCGTTCTGAAAGTTTCAGGTTATAGTCGTCATTACCGCGCTGATCGGTGTGTGAGCGAATCTCGATAACAAGGTTATCATTCAGTTCTAAGAACTCGATTAATTCGTCTAATTTTTCTTCTGATTCAGGTCTTAGTTTAGCACTGTCAAAGTCATATTCAATACCTTCAATGGTAATCTCATTTTTAGGGATTTGCTCAAGATAAAAATCTTGTTTGAATGTTCGCGATGCTGTTTCTCCGATCGTAGTGATCAATGCCTTATCGGCAAAATAGTCTGTCATGCTCGCACGCATAAATAATTCGAGATCCGCTATGAGGTGATGCTCGTAATATCCGTTTTCATCTGTGGTTACCTCAAAGTGTTCCCATTGGTAAGATACATCCTTAAATTGAACGGTTGCATTCGGAATAGGTTCTTTGGTTTCTTTATCATAAACATAACCTTGAATAGCAAAGACAATTTCTGGTCGTGTAAATTGATAGATTTTATCACAATGCACAGCAAGGCTGTAAGTAGAATCACATTCGATACATGCATCACGATTAGAAGTCACAAACCCGTTTTCCAAGTCTTCATCAATAACAAAAAAGCCATCGTCAGCGCTTGAATTGACCGGCGCGCCTACGTTTACAGCCTGCCCAAATGCCTCAGCATCTTCGTTCCACTCATTATAATAAATGTCTTGCCCTCCAAAGCCTATGTGTCTTGAAGAACTATAATAAAGTCGATCTGTTTTTTGCTCGTAAAATGGAGCATATTCATCTCCTTCTGTATTGATTTTTTCACCGGCGTTGTTTGCGCGACCAGTTCTTCCATCGGTCATAATTTTCACATACCAAATATCAAGGCCTCCGAACCCACCTGCGCGGTTTGAAGCAAAGTATAAGCGAGAATCATCGTCAGCAAGAAACGGTGTTAATGAACGAAATCCTTCGGTGTTGACATGGTCATCTAATTCAAAGGGTTGCATCCAATTTCCATTGATTTTTTTACTAGCATATATTTTAGTCTCATTGCGATTCTCAGGATTCATTTTAGTGAAAAAGAGGGTGTTTCCATCTTTAGTTATGACAGCAGAACCTTCATGATACTCTTTTGAATTAATGATAAAAGGAAATTTTTCAGGTTGATCAATGGTCCCATCGTCATTCAAAGTTGCCAAATACAAGTCTAGCATAAACTTGTCATTAGGGTTAATCGAATCATTTCTGGCGTTGTCTGGACGTGCACTTGAGAATATTACTTGGTTTTCTCCATAGAACTGAACACCAAAACTAGCCGTACCTTCATTTAAATAGCCTAAACCTTCAGAAACTAACGTTTCCATGTCTCTGTTGATCGGATTCAAGGCAAATTGACAACTGGCAATTTGAGAAGCAGCTAATTTATAATACTTGCTATTTGGGTCACCGTTCTCGTCTTGATACTTCTCAAACGAATCCTTTGCGTTGTTAAAGTGATTATTATACATCAATGCTTCACCTTAATTGTAGCGAGCGTTTGGGAAATCTGTATGCGGATGCTGAACTGCAGCTTCTAGCCAAATCTCTGCATTCTTATAATCATCTGCTAAAAGGTAAGCCTGCCCTAACTTGTGAATAATTATGATTTCTTTTCTGCTTGGATCAGCAGGAGGAAGTATACTTCCTTGCTCGTTCTTTTCAGGTTTCTTATAGGTCGTTGTAATCTCGTATGGATCATAATGGGCGTCTTCACCTTGTTTAACTTTATACAAAATGAAAGCATAATAATAAACAGCGTTTGTATACTGCCCATTGATCATTGCTGCATCTCCCATTTTTTTGCAACTCTGTATTGGTCTGTCCAAAACTGGAAAAACAAAGAAGCAACGTAAGAATTGAGTAAAAAATCTTTTTCATCATAATCTAGGGCAAGTTGGAACCGGATTAGGATTCGGTCTGCTAAAAATATAAGTCAAAGAGAACTCTGTATCTCCACGACCACTTGATACACTATTTAAACTTGAAGTATTGATGTCATAACTTAAACGTCCGATAAAGTTTCCATAACGAGCACCAAATTCAAAAATGGCGGCATCTTCATCACGAAAAATTACAGAACCAAGTAAAAAAATGTCCGATACTGTTTCCAGAGAGTGACACCTTGATTTTGAATAATTTAATACTGTTGCACGGAATTTATGCTTCGCGTTATAAAAACGGCAATTTAAGATCTGAATTATTCGCATTGAATGGAGTATTAACTAAGTTCAAGATGTACAATAAAGGCGGTGGCCTAGCATTTGAGGTTATTTATTCAAAAGAATGCGGAGCGCCCAAACAACATTGTATCATTGAATATAAAAAGGATGGCAGTGTAAAACGCGAGAGTAAAACTTGGGTTCCTAAAGAGAAGTAGGTAAAAAGCCGAACAATTTTCAACCTAATATCTTTCAAATCAATAGTTTTTGAGGTCTTTCGATTAGACGCTTATCGGATCAGTGATTGATGAATTATGATTTTGATCCGGTATTAATTTACTTTTTGAATTTAAGAAAAAATAACATTATTATTATGCGTGCATAACATCATAATGATTATATTTGAGTTTCTAAGGTAAGTATAATTGAATGAATAAAGAACAACTTTTCGAATTTCACATCAGAAACAATTGGTTTAAGATCTCTCGATATTATAATCAGGTGGCGTCAGAGTATAATATGTCATTTTCTTGGGGATTTATTCTCTTGAACATTGAGAAAGAAGGTACACCAAGTACGTCACTTGGTCCAAAGATGGGCATGGAGCCAACAAGTTTGTCGCGCACATTAAAGAATATGGAAGCTGCAGGTATTATTACCCGCCAGCAAGACAAAGTTGACAAAAGAAAATCATTGGTTTTTTTAACACCAGAAGGTGTTGAGCGAAGGAAAATGGCCAGAGATGTTGTCTTAGGATTTAATCAGCGTGTTTATGAGCAAATATCAAAGTCAAAAGTGAAAGCGTTTTTCGAGGTGATGCAACAATTGGATGACATTCTTTCTTTAATGTTAGACGAAAATCGTAATCCAGAGAAAGAAGAAAAGAAACTTGAAAATATAAATCAATAACCCTCTAAAGAATTTTGAAAGAGATGAATAGGAAAATTAAGAAAGTTGCCGTGTTAGGTTCAGGAGTTATGGGCTCAGCCATCGCCTGTCATTTTGCTAATATTGGTTGCTCTGTGCTGCTGTTGGACATGGTTCCGCGCGAATTAACAGATACAGAATCCAAAAAGGGATTATCACTCGAAGATAAGTCGGTCAGAAACCGTCTGGTGAATGACTTTTTAAAGGCTTCTTTAAAATCAAAGCCATCACCCATTTATCATCAATCTTTTGCAAGTCGCATTGAAACCGGTAATTTCGATGATGATTTTGAGAAAATCGCAACATGTGATTGGGTGATTGAGGTTGTAGTAGAACGACTTGATATCAAGAAAATCATATTTGATAAGGTAGATAAGTATCGTAAGTCCGGTACGTTGGTTTCGACCAATACATCGGGTATTCCAATTCATATGATGTTGGAAGGAAGAAGTGAAGACTTTAAGAAGCACTTCTGTGGAACACACTTTTTTAACCCACCACGTTATTTGAGATTGTTGGAAATTATTCCATCTCCTGAGACAGCTCCTGAAATAGTAGATTTCCATATGGGTTATGGTGCACGCTTTTTAGGAAAGAAAACTGTCCTATGTAAAGATACACCTGCCTTCATTGCAAATCGCGTAGGAGTGTATTCAATCATGTCACTTTTCCATTTAGTGGAAGAAATGGACATGACCGTGGACGAGGTGGACAAATTAACAGGTCCTGTCCTAGGTAGACCAAAATCTGCGACGTTCAGAACATGTGATGTTGTCGGTTTAGATACATTGGTTCATGTGGCTAACGGCGTCAGAGAAAACTGTCCGAAGGATGAAGAAAACGATCAGTTTAAGCTACCAGCTTATATTAATAAGATGGTTGAAAATGGCTGGTTAGGTTCAAAATCAAAACAAGGATTCTATAAAAAAGAAGTGAATGACGGTAAGAAAGAGATTTTATCCTTAAACCTCAAAACGCTTGAATACGAGCCAAAATCGAAAGTTAATTTCCCGATTTTGGCACAGACTAAAGCCATTGAGGATCTTGCTGAACGCACTAAAATGCTTTTTGCAGACAAAGGTAAAGCGGGTGAGTTTTACCGTAAAGCTTTCGCTGGACTTTTTGCCTATGTGACAAATAGAATGCCTGAAATATCAGATGAGTTATATAAAATTGATGACGCATTAAAAGCTGGTTTTGGTTGGGAGTTAGGTCCTTTTGAAACGTGGGATATTCTTGGTTTAAAACGCTTTTTAGAGGTTGTTAAGGCAAACGGTAAGACAGTAGCGCCTTGGATTGAGGAAATGCTTTCGAATGGCCAAGAGTCTTTTTATAAAGTAGAGAATGGGATCCGTAAATTCTACGATCAATCAAGCGGATCATATAAAACGATTCCAGGCACAGAAGACTTGATTTTCTTGGATAATCTTCGTGATTCAAATACAGTTTGGACAAATAACGATTGTCATTTAATCGATTTGGGAGATGGGATTCTTAACTTGGAGTTCCATACGAAAATGAATACCATCGGAGGTGGAGTTTTACAAGGAATTAATAAAGGGATTGAATTGGCTGAAAAGGAATATAAAGGCCTCGTTATTTCGAATACGGGACAAAATTTTTCAGCTGGTGCGAATGTCGGGCTAATCTTTATGATGGCTGTAGAACAAGAGTACGACGAGTTGAATTTTGCGATCAAACAATTTCAAGACACGATGATGCGTATTCGCTATTCATCTTGCCCTGTCATAGTCGCACCGCATAATATGGCATTAGGTGGAGGATGTGAAATGTCAATGCATGCTGATAAAGTAATTGCTCACTCAGAGTTGTACATGGGGCTAGTCGAGTTTGGAGTAGGACTTATACCGGGAGGTGGCGGAACCAAAGAGTTTGCTAAAAGATTCTCTGATAATTTAAAAGATGGAGATGTAAGAATAAATCGCTTCAGAGATAGTTTCTTGACGATAGGTCAAGCGCAAGTCTCAACTTCTGCTTACGAAGCCTTTGATTTGGGTTATTTGAGAAAAGGAATCGACGAAGTTGTTGTAGATCGTGACTATCAATTGACCAGGGCTAAAGAAGCTTGTTTATCACTGTATAATGCCGGATATACGCAGCCAGTAAGCGAAAAGAATATTACAGTACTTGGTCAGGAAGGATTAGGGATTGTTTATGTGGGGGCGGATACCATGGCACATGGAAACTATATTTCAGAGCATGATAAATATATATCTGAGAAATTAGGTTTTGTTCTTGCCGGTGGTGACTTGTCTGACTTGACAAAAGTAGATGAACAATACTTGCTTGATTTAGAAAGAAAAGCATTCCTTGATTTGTGCACGAAAAAGAAGACGTTGGAACGAATCCAATCAATTGTTAAGAAAGGGAAGATTTTAAGGAATTAGGTTTTGAGATAATAGACAGTAGACGAAAGACGAAGGAATTTGAATGAAGACCAGTTAAATGCATAATTTTCGACAGTTGAACATTTGGAAAAAAGCACTACAATTAGCTAAAAAGATAGTAGTTGTTTATAACTCAATGTCTCAATCAGATAAAGTTAGTCTTTGGTCGCAAATAAACCGAAGTGCAGTTTCGATACCTTCAAATATTGCGGAAGGGTCTGCCAGATCAACGAATAAAGATTTTTGCCGTTTTCTGGATATTGCATTAGGCTCAGCCTATGAATTGGAAACACAATTGATGATTTCTCAAGAATTAAATACGCTTGACAAATTAGATTATGAAAAACTAATAACTGAATTAAATTAACTACAAAAAATGATAGTCGGCTTTAAGAAGAAATTATCATAGGTTAAAGCTCTAAAATCTTTAATCTAAGATCTTTCGTCTTTATTCTAAAGTCTTTCTTCTATCATCTTTTGTCAATAACATATAACATGACAACAGCATATATAGTAAAAGCATATCGAACAGCAGTGGGCAAGGCCAATAAAGGTGGTTTTCGCTTTACACGACCAGATGATTTAGCAGCGGATGTAATTAAACACATGCTAAGTGAAGTGCCTGAGTTGGATCACGATTTAATTGATGACGTTATTGTTGGAAATGCAATGCCGGAGGCAGAGCAAGGTTTAAACGTTGGGCGTTTCATTTCCTTAATGGGATTGAACACTGATAAAGTACCAGGAATGACAGTGAATCGCTATTGTTCATCTGGAATAGAAACAATGGCGATAGCAAAAGCGAAAATCGAAGCAGGTCTTGCAGATGTGATTATCGCCGGAGGAACTGAGTCCATGTCTGCTATTGCAATGGGAGGATGGCGTGTGGTGCCGAATGCCAAAATTTCTAAAGACCACGCCGATTGGTATTGGGGGATGGGAAATACGGCGGAAGAGGTAGCACGTCAATATAATGTTACACGTGATCAGCAAGATGAATTTGCCTTCAATTCTCATATGAAAGCATTAAAGGCGATCAAAGAAAATAAATTCGCGAATGAAATCGTGCCCATTAATGTAAACGAAGTTTATCTAGATGAAAATGGTAAACGCGCAGAGCGGGTGAATACAATAGCTGTTGATGAAGGACCAAGATTAGGAACAACCATCGAAGCTTTGGCTCGACTTCGACCTGTTTTTGCCGCAGATGGAACGGTTACAGCGGGTAATGCATCTCAAATGTCAGACGGTGCAGCTTTTACATTGATGATGTCTGAGGAGATGGTGAAGAAACTAAATTTAGAACCGATCGCACGTTTAGTTTCCTATAAGGTTGTGGGCGTGCCTCCAAGAATAATGGGGGTTGGACCAATTGACGCTATCCCAGGTGCAGTTGAAATGGCCGGATTAAAAATGAACGATATCGACTTGGTCGAATTGAATGAAGCCTTTGCATCGCAGTCCTTGGCAGTTATTAAAGAAACGGGATTGAATCCAGATATCGTAAACGTAAACGGAGGGGCAATCGCGCTCGGGCATCCGCTAGGCTGCACTGGGGCAAAATTATCGGTTCAAATTATGAATGAATTAAAAAGAAGAAACGGCAAATACGGCGTCGTTACAATGTGCATCGGAACAGGTCAAGGTGCCGCTGGTGTTATTGAAATGATGTAAGCTAATAACGAATTAAATAATTGATAATGGAAGATAAAAAAGCAATTAAAGGAGGAGAGTTTATCATTCGCGAGATGGCTTGTGAGGATATTTTTACTCCAGAGGATTATACAGAAGAGCAGCGCATGATTGCGCAAACATGTTTAGATTTTATTCGACAAAATGTAGATCCACATTTGGATCGTATTGATGCCTTGGAAGAAGGATTAATGCCTTCTATTGTAGAACAGGCAGGAGAACTAGGCATGTTAGGAATGTCAGTTCCAACGGAGTTAAACGGTATGGGTGTTGATTTCCCAACCTCAATGATTGCCACTGAGTACTTGGGGCGAGGACATTCTTTCTCAGTAGCCTACGGCGCGCATACAGGAATTGGAACCTTACCCATTTTATATTACGGATCTGAAGAGCAAAAACAAAAATATATTCCCAAATTGGCAACAGGAGAGTGGAAAGCAGCATATTGTTTAACCGAGCCAAGTGCGGGATCAGATGCGAACTCTGGAAAAACAACAGCTAAATTATCAGCAGATGGAAAGACCTATACGATTAATGGTCAGAAAATGTGGATAACAAATGCTGGGTTTGCAAACTTATTCACAGTCTTTGCAAAAATTGAAGATGATGATAATTTGACAGGTTTTATTGTAGAGGCTGATCGTGACGGGATCACTCTAAACCCAGAAGAGAAAAAGATGGGAATCAAAGGTTCTTCAACACGTCAGGTTTTCTTTAATAATGTTGAAATCCCAGCTGAAAATTTACTCGGAGAGCGAAATCAAGGATTTAAAATTGCTTTAAATATTTTAAATATCGGTCGAATCAAATTGGCTGCAGGTGTCTTGGGGGGATCGAAAGAGGTGATAAACCACACTGTGCGCTATGCAAACGAACGTGAGCAATTTGGTAGACCTATTTCAAAGTATGGCGCTATTCGTCATAAAATTGCAGAACAAGCCATCCGGACATTTGCTTTAGAATCCGCGACTTATCGTGCGGCGGCCAATATTGATGAGGCGATCGCTGCTTTGGTAGCGGGTGGAATGGACAAGCAAAAGGCAACCTTAAAAGGAATTGAAGAGTTTGCTGCTGAATGCGCTATGCTCAAAGTGGTAGGTTCTGAAGTTTTAGACTATTGTGTAGACGAAGCCGTTCAAATCTACGGAGGTATGGGCTTCTCAGCAGAATCGCCTGTAGAACGTGCTTATAGAGATTCTCGAATCAATAGAATCTTTGAAGGGACCAATGAGATCAATCGATTATTAACAGTTGATATGATCCTTAAGCGAGCGATGAAAGGGGAACTGGATTTAATGGGGCCTACTATGGCAGTAGCTAATGAGTTAATGAGTATTCCAGATTTTGAGGATCCTTCTGATGAATTATTCGCTGAGGAAAAGAAGTACATTAAGAACTTCAAAAAAACCTTGATGATGGTTGCTGGAACTGCAGCGCAAAAACTAATGATGCAATTATCAAAAGAACAGGAGATTTTGATGAATGTAGCTGATATCGCTAATGATATTTATACAGCTGAATCATTATTATTAAGAGTTGAAAAAATGATCAAAGCAAAAGGAGAAGATGCTTGTAACGTATATATTGCCATGACAAAGACATTCATCTTTGACGCTGCTGATCGTATCAATAAATCGGGGAAAGATGCCTTAATGGCATTTGTTGAAGGAGATGAAATGCGAATGATGTTGATGGGATTAAAGCGATTCACAAAAGTCGCTCCATTTAACACCAAAGAAGCACGTCAACTGATTGCAACAACATTAATCGAAGAAGGGGATTATTGTTTGTCTGACGCTGTGAATATGTAAAGGTTTGCATCCTACTTTAAGAGCCACTTTCCAGAACGGTGAGTGGTTTTTTTATGCCTTTTTAAGAATACGATAAACGATAGAATTCGTACGTCATGCTTTGACGAAATAGAGATTTTCTTATTAGCTTTAACATGAAATGAATGAAACGGTAAAAATAGACGCCTCTACTTGGGTAGACGAATACGCGGACATGCTATTTAACTATGCCATTATTCGCGTCAACGACCACGAATTGGCTAAGGATCTCGTACAGGATACCTTTATCTCTGGATTAAAATCACTGGCAAATTTTGAAGGAAAAAGCACAGTAAAAACATGGCTTTTTTCAATCTTGAAAAGAAAAATTATTGACCATTGGCGAAAGCAAGAGTCTCGGAAAACAAAAGCTTTTTCATTCTTTAATTCGGAAAGAATGAGTAAAGGCGGGTTTGTCGAAGGGCATCAACCACAAGGTAAATTGCCTGAGATAGAAGCGCAAATGGAGAAGAATGAATTACGAGAGGCTTTGTTTTATTGCATCGGTGCATTGCCTTCAAAATGGAAAGGAATTGTAGTCGATAAGTTGGTAGAGGAGAAAGAAAGTGAGGACGTTTGTAATGATCACGATATTACTGCGTCAAACCTCTGGGTGATAATTCACCGTGCAAAAGTTCAACTCCGAGATTGTCTCGAAAATAAATGGCTGAACCTATGAATTGTGAGAAGATAACATATTACATAGAGAAAGGATATTTAACCGAGTTGAATATCACTGAAAAAATTCAGATAAAATTGCATCAACTTTATTGCAAGTGTTGCAAAAACTATGAACCCGATTCATTAACACTAAACAAAGTGTTCAAACTATTGGCTGGAGAGAACAAGGTTGATGAACTCTCTAAACAAGAAAAAGAAGCAATTAAAACAGCCTTAGAAAGAATGGACTAAACCGAAGGGTTGCCCGTTGCTTTCTCTACCATGTTAATTCCCGTAAAATTCTGTGGTGTAATTTCTTTCAATTCAGCCTTAATTTTATCAGAAACGTTTAACGTGTCAATAAAAGCAGCAATACTTTGTGCATTGATCTTTTCATTGGTACGTGTCAGTCCCTTTAGCGCTTCGTATGGTTTAGGATAGCCTTCTCTTCGCAATACCGTCTGAATCGCCTCTGCAACAACAGCCCAATTGTTTTCTAGATCATTCTCCAACTTAGCTTCATTCAGTAATAATTTGCTGAGGCCTTTCATGGATGCGTTAATAGCAATGATAGTATGGCCAATTGGAACACCGACATTACGAAGCACAGTAGAGTCTGTTAAATCACGCTGTAATCGGGAAACAGGAAGTTTCGCAGCGAGATGCTCAAATAATGCATTAGCAATTCCAATATTTCCTTCTGAGTTTTCAAAATCAATTGGATTCACTTTATGAGGCATGGCAGAAGAACCAATCTCGCCTTCTTTGATTTTTTGCTTGAAATAATCCATGGAGATATAGGTCCACATATCGCGGTCTAAATCCATGATAATTGAATTGATACGCTTCAGCGCATCAAATAAAGCAGCTGTATTGTCATAGTGTTCAATTTGAGTAGTTGTTTGACTACGATCAATCTCTAGCGTTTCATTTACAAACTTATTCGCAAATTCGACCCAGTTAATTTCAGGAAAAGCGACAAAGTGCGCATTCATATTTCCAGTTGCTCCACCGAATTTTGCAGAGTAGGGAACAGCTAATAATTGACGCATTTGAACATCCAAACGCTCAACGAAAACAAAAATTTCCTTTCCTAAACGAGTAGGGGAGGCTGGTTGTCCGTGAGTTCTGGCTAACATGGGAATATCTTTCCATTCTTGAGCTAAATTGTTCAAGGTTAGAATTAACTCATTTAGCAATGGAATGTATTCGTTTTGAATAGCATCACGCAAGGAGAGTGGCACAGCCGTATTGTTAATATCTTGAGATGTCAGACCAAAATGAATAAACTCTTCATATTTATTTAACCCCAATTTTTCTAATTGATCTTTGATAAAGTATTCTACCGCTTTAACATCATGATTTGTTGTACGCTCAATCGTCTTGATTTGCTCGGCATCAGCTTCTGAGAAATCGCGATATATATAGCGCAAAGCTTCTTTTTTATCTGAAGGGAAAGTAGATAAGGCATTTATATCCAATTCAGTCAATGCGATGAAATATTCTATTTCAACAAGCACGCGATACTTGATTAATGCATATTCAGAGAAATAATTTCCGAGAGCTTCTACTTTGCTTCTGTAACGACCATCAATGGGCGAAATTGCAGTCAACGAATTCATGTTTTCAGATATTAATTAAAAAGGCAAAGATACGGAAAACTTGAAATCACCGCAGCAATTAGAAGGCATTGTTTAGAAGTACTTCAGAGAATGTTCAAATCAGCCCTATGAAGCCATTAATTCATCAATGATTCTGTCCATCGTATAACCCTCTGCTTCGGCTTTATAGTTCCGAACGATACGGTGACGTAAAATGGCGTAAGCAACGGCTTTGACGTCTTCGATGTCTGGAGAATATTTTCCATGGACTGCTGCGTGACATTTTGCACCAATAATCAAATACTGAGATGCTCTCGGTCCTGCTCCCCAATCTAAATACTGTTCAGTTAAAGGGTGCACAAATGGGGAGTTTTTCCGTGTCTTAGCTACAAGTTTTACTGCATATTCATAAACACTTTCCGGAACTGGAACGCGTCTTACCAAATTCTGGAAATACATAATTTCTTCAGCACTTAAGACTGGTTGAAGACTCGTATTGGTGTCTGCAGTTGTACTTTTTACAATTGCGATTTCTTCATCATAAGTTGGGTAATCTACCCAAATATTAAACATAAAACGGTCAAGCTGCGCTTCCGGTAGAGGATAAGTTCCTTCTTGCTCTATGGGGTTTTGCGTAGCCAATACGAAGAAAGGTTTTTGCATTTCATATTTTGTACCCGCAGCAGTCACCGTTTTCTCCTGCATAGCCTCAAGCAAAGCCGCTTGCGTTTTTGGAGGTGTACGGTTAATCTCATCAGCAAGAACTATATTGGCGAAAATAGGACCTTTAATAAATTTAAAATTTCGGCTTTCATCAAGAATCTCTGATCCAACAATGTCAGAAGGCATAAGATCGGGTGTAAACTGTATCCGCTTAAAACTTAATCCCAATGAATCTGATATCGTTTGAATCAACAATGTTTTTGCCAAACCAGGAACACCAACCAAAAGACTGTGGCCGCGACTAAAGATAGACATGATCACTTGGTTGACTACATCATCTTGACCAACAATGACCTTGTGTATCTCAGTTTGTAATGCCTGATATTTTTTGGCTAATAAATCAATTCCTTCCTTATCTGATAGCTCCTGCATAATTCAATTTAATTCTATGTAAAAATAGTAAATTCAAACCGCCCTTTTACAAGGCTTTCTTCTTTTTTCTTAACGTGGTTTGACCAGGGTTTATTTAGGTAAGCGGATTTGAAGCTTTTTTGGTCCGACCGTTTAAGGTAAATCCAAAAACCGCACCAACGATTCCACCAACAATATGCGTGGTATGTGAGATGTTATCATCCTGAAACATACCCAAAATCTCTTTTCCTATAAATAAAACAACGATGAGGATAAAGGTAATGGGGATCTCACCAGTTTTAATATTAACCAATGATGCGATAAGAATCAACATAAAAACAATTCCACTCGCACCAAGAAGCGAATAGTTTGAAAAAGTTAAGTGTATAAAGGAGCAAATGAGCGCCGTTGCAACCAATAAAAGAATCATTTTCTTTGTTCCGTATTTCTCTTCAACCAATGGTCCAAGTAATAAGATATACATAAGATTCCCAATGAGGTGTTCGGCATTGGCGTGACCAAGTGTATTTGAGAATAATCGGAAATACCATCCAAACTCACTAAATTCCCAATAGGGTTTAAGAATAAATGAATCGGTGAATAAACCAATGCCATGGTTCAGTATATAGACCCCTACACATAAAAAACAAAATGTTAAAATTGCAGGAGCGTTGAATGTTATTTTCATATCAATTGCATTTAAGTCAAACGCTAAGTTTTGACTATTTTTGTAAAGCTATTAATTATCGTAATTAAATCCTTCATGAGAAATTACATATTCTTAAAAACAACATTTTTTATTTTCGTCTTATTCGTATTTCAAACAGGTTTTGCTCAAATTTCTGGAGGGGAAATGGACAAAAAAGATAAAAAAGACAAACAGGAAAGGCCGCAACGGGTCAATACCTTCAATAAAGATAGCCTTTCGGGCACTGTCTACCACGTCTCTGGTTTTATGCAATATGCATATCGCTCTTTTGAAGATCAATCCGTTTATGATGTCCACGTGAATAAAAACGATGAAATTCCAATGTATACAGGCGGAGTAAGTTTAGGCATACTCATGCCTTTAACCAATCATCTCTCCGTAGATGCTGGAATCACTTTCTTTGGACATGGAGAGGCCTATGATTATAGTGCTGCTGATTCTGACTCTACCTTCAGTTATACCAATGTCTATATGCAAGTTGGGATACCTTTAAAATTACGCTACACCGTCGGAGACGATATCCAGTTTTTTGGTTTTGCAGGGATTACACCGATCAATATTTTATCGAGACGTTATGACGTCGCGTATCGTGTTGCGGATGGAGAACCGTTTGATTTGCCTATTGCAAGTATAAAAGATGATTTTACTCAGATCAATGTGATGGCGAGCGGTGGAATAGGAATGAACTATTATTTCAAAACAATGGGGATTTCCTTGTCTGCTGAATATAGACGACACCTAGGGAATACATATTCTGTGGATACCTTTAAACGTGTACACCATATGTATGGAATTGGGTTGAGGCTCGGATTGAATTTCAGAATCTAAAAGCCATTTATGGCTCTTGGTAAGGCTGCTATGACATCGCTGGTCATTATACCTGTTTCGCCTTGTTCTTGCTTTACAATATCTCCTGCTTTACCATGGTAATAAATTCCTTGTATGGCTGCTTGAATGGGCGTAAATCCTTGTGCTAAAAATGAGCCAATTACTCCCGTCAGTGCATCACCCATTCCAGAAGTACCCATTCCTGGATTACCCGTTGGGTTGATGAAAACCTTACCATTCGGAGTTGTTAATTTAGACCAAGCGCCTTTTTGAATTACAAAAACTTGGTGTTTTACTGAGAACGCGATTTGTTTTTGTAGAAAAGCTTCTGGTGAGTTTGCTTTTCCGATAAGGCGCTCTAACTCCTTTAAATGAGGGGTGAGAATGGTTCCTTTTGGTAACGACTTTAAAAGAGAGGAATCTTGAGCGCAGAGGTTTATGCCATCTGCATCTATAACAATTGGAAGATTGCTTGAAAAGACTTTTTTTAAGGTCGCTTTACTTTTATCGCTCGTTCCCAAACTCGGTCCAATGGCTATAGCGCGCGTTTTTTCATTTACTCCAATAAATTCATTGCCTAAATACAAGGCTTCTGGAACGCGAGAAAAGAGTGCTTGTTTGCCTTGATCATCACAAATAACACCTACATATCCACATCCAGCGCGAAAGGCTGCAATGGTGGATAGGACAGCAGCGCCGATCATATTATCAAACCCTCCTACAAAAGTCAAAAATCCTTTTTTTCCTTTATGGTCGAATTGTGAACGTTTTTTTGCCTTGAATAATTTCGGTTTAATAATTTCGGCTAGCGCATCTGTCGTAAAAGCTTCCAATAGACCAATATTGATGATTCTGACAATTCCCGTATAACGTTCGTATGTCGCAAATAGGAAGCTGAATTTTGGTGTTTGAAAGCTAAATGTATAGTTTGCCTCAATGATATGATTGAGAGGGTTAGACGAGTTGTCACCTACGAACAGCCCACTAGGTGTATCGATTGCTACAATTGGCTTTTTACAGTTGTTTACCTCATCAATGCGGTTGCCAAGCCATCCTTCAACGGGTCGATTAAGTCCTGAACCAAAAAGGCAATCAACAATGATTTCGGCTGATGTATTAAAAGTGTCTTCCTCACCTAAATAATTAATAGAGATATCTGCAGGAAGTCGTTTTAAATTGGTTTCAAAATCAGCTGAGCCTTTTTCGGAAATAGAACAAATGCTGATGTTCACCTTTTTTCCCAACCGATGAAGTATTCTGGCCATTACAAGGCCATCACCGCCATTATTACCCATACCACAAATAAAATGAACATCATTAAAAGAATAGACACCCAACAAATGTTTACAACATAAACCAGCCGCGCGTTCCATTAAGTCAATTGACGAAATGGGTTCGTGTTGAATGGTATATTGATCCCATTGCCTTATTTCAGCTGCGTCATAAATCTTCATTACTCGAGAATTTTAGGGATAATGTCTAATACTTGGGGGAGCAGCATTGTTTGGTCGTCATTGACGATACAAAAATCGGCTAAAGGCATTTTTTTAGCATCCGACCATTGTTTGCCCATTCGTTTTTGAACAGCTTCGGCTGAAACTTGATCACGCTCCATTACACGCTGGATTCTGATTTCGATTGGGGCTGTAACAAGCAACATGAAGTCATAGTTTTTATGCATCCCTGTTTCAAACAAGATAGCGGCTTCATTAAAAAGAATAGGCGCGTCTTGCTCAGATTTCCATTGAGCAAATGCTTGGCGTACTGCGGGGTGTACAATTTGATTGAGGGATTCGAGTAAGTTTTGATCTTCAAAAACCTGTTGAGCGATGAATGTTCGATTATAAGCACCACCTTCATATGCCTTTGAGCCAAATAATTCGGTTATCGATTTTATTACATCAGGTTCTGAATTGATGATGTTTTTAGCAACCTCATCAGAATAAAAAACGGGGTAACCCATGGCATGAAAGATGCGACAAATAATTGATTTCCCCGCACCAATACCACCGGTTACCCCGACTGTCTTTTGTACTTTCAAGTATTAAATTTCTTCGACTTCGATCATTTTGAACGGTAAATCGATGATTGCTTGGTAATCCTCACCGGCTTCTGCCATATCCTCATCATCCTCTTCGTAATACCAGTTCACATGAACCTCAGTGTTTTGCTGATTTAACTTCTCTAATTGCTTGAACAAGTCAAGAATACATTTAGATGAAGAAGTGTTGAAATACTCTAATTTTACATCCACTGTCGTCTTTGATTGCGGAGTTGTCGCATACTGATCAATCCAGTCATTTAATGGCTTGTAAAATTCAATTGAATTCTCAGGGATGGATCTTCCTTTTAATTCTAGTGTTCCATTTCCACCGTCAAAAGTAACCGTTGGTGTTTTTGCTGATCCTTCCAAATTTAAGTTTTCCATACAATTTTAAATTATGCTTACTCTTGTATTCTAACCGATAGGCTAAAAAAGGTTAAGTTTTCGTTAATTGGTGTTAAGTCATATTCTAATTTCTTGCCCGATTTCCGAGCAATATCAATCATGCCAAGTCCAGCAGTGCCTTTGTCAGACATTGTTCCTTCGTTCAATACTTGCTTGTAGTATGATTTGAGTTCATCTCTTGTCATACCATTAATCGTATCCAGTTTCTCTTCCAAGATCGGAGAATCTTCTGGCTTGATATAATTACCTGTCGTAATAATATAGGCAGCGTTCTCACGCGCGAGGATGAACAAGCAATTACGCTTATTCTGGGGTGTTGACTTGTCGTCAATATCATCATCGATATGATGATATAAGTTTTGAAGACATTCCACTAAAACGTTAAAGACCTTTTTACGGATCTTTGGACGTTCTTCCAATTTGTCCATTCGGGACTCCATGATTTGAAGAATGGTCGTCAAAATTTCAGAAGTCATCACTCCTTTGAAGGAAATGATAACATTCCGTTCTTCTAGTTGCTTATATATTTCAAAAATATTCCCCACAGGTCTTGCAATAGAGACAAATATAAAAATTAATTCCATCAATTTCCGTTTAACCAACGATTTTTAGAGAATCATGCATTTATATCCGTTATTCGAATATTTTTCGTTGTACTTCGACACTGCTATTGCGTTTTT
>JAURQI010000166.1 GCA_030836155.1 Crocinitomix sp. | reverse complement strand
CTTCCAAGATCGGAGAATCTTCTGGCTTGATATAATTACCTGTCGTAATAATATAGGCAGCGTTCTCACGCGCGATCATGAACAAGCAATTACGCTTATTCTGGGGAGTTGACTTGTCGTCAATATCATCATCGATATGATGATATAAGTTTTGAAGACATTCCACTAAAACGTTAAAGATCTTTTTACGGATCTTTGGACGTTCTTCCAATTTGTCCATTCGGGACTCCATGATTTGAAGAGTGGTCGTCAAAATTTCAGAAGTCATCACTCCTTTGAAGGAAATGATAACATTCCGTTCTTCTAGTTGCTTATATATTTCAAAAATATTCCCCACAGGTCTTGCAATAGAAACAAATATAAAAATTAATTCCATCAATTTCCGTTTAACCAACGATTTTTAGAGAATCATGCATTTATATCCGTTATTCGAATATTTTTCGTTGTACTTCGACACTGCTATTGCGTTTTTTGAAGGAAAATTTTTGAATATCGAAATCTGATTAGGTGTTCTTGATTTCCTAATAATTGCGATATGGATAATTTTTTTCTTGCTTTAAGATAATTCTCGTGTATTTTTGCAACAATGTTTCAAAAAGGGAGCGTTGAAATTCTAAAAAGATAAGAATGGGAGAGTGGTTCGAATCTTGGTTTGATACGACATATTATCACAAGCTTTACAAAAAGAGAGATTTTGTTGAGGCTGAGCGATTTATAAAAAATCTTTTCCAGTTCTTAAATCCTGGTGAAAAAGCGCGCGTACTGGATTTAGCATGCGGAAAAGGGCGCCACGCGATCTTTGTGAATTCTTTAGGATATGATACAACAGGTGTAGATCTCTCTGAAAATAGTGTTAAACATGCTAAAGAGTTCGAAAATGAAACCCTTCGTTTTTTTCGTCATGACATGCGAGATGAATTAGATCAATTAAATTTTGATGTTGTTTTAAACCTCTTTACGAGTTTTGGGTATTTTGAGAATAAGGCCGAAAACGAGCAAGTTATCGCGGCTATAAGTGCCTCATTGAAATCAGATGGTTATTTAGTAATTGATTTCTTCAATGCCAATCAGGTACTGGCTAATTTAGTTGAGTGTGAAGAAATCCAGCGGGATGAATTAAAATTCCAGATATCCAAAGAAATCATAGATGGTAAGGTTGTCAAACATATTCGTTTTGACGATAAGGGTAAATCCTATCATTATCAAGAAAAGGTGCAGTTGTTAGCGTTAAAAGACTTTAAGCATTTTCTTAGTCAAGCCAATTTTTCAATTGAACATACTTTTGGAAACTATGATCTGGAACCATTTAATAATAATTCAGATCGACTGATAATTATCGCTAAAAAGAAAAAATAAGGAGTGTCGATTTCGTTTCAAATAGCAATATTTATTATTTCCGTTATTCTTGGTGGATGGTTGGTGGAAGTTCTAAAACGATCTGCAAATATAAAGCTGTTGCTTTCTTTTTCTGGAGGTTTTTTGCTCACGATTATTTTTACGCATGTGCTGCCGGAGTCATATCAGACCATGGAAAATACGGGGTATTATATACTTCTCGGTTTTTTTCTGCAACTTGTGTTGGAATATTTTTCTAAGGGAGCTGAACATGGTCATACACACATCCATGATAATAAGATCAGTCATTTCCCAACAGCAATCTTAGTCAGTTTGAGTTTGCATGCTTTTATTGAGTCCATTCCAATTAATCATCACTTAGCGCATCATCACCATCATGATAATCATATGATGAATGATTTATTTTGGGGAGTATTCATTCATAAGATACCCGTTGCGGTTGCTTTAAAGACGATTTTGGATGCTTCTGGTGTTAAACGAATTCATTCTTGGATTTACCTCTCCATTTTTGCGTTAATGGCCCCACTTGGTCTATTGGTCGGGACGTGGGTGAGTGCAACTTTTGACGCTTCTTTGAACTGGTTGCTCGCAGTGGCGATCGGTATGTTCTTTCATGTAGCCACGACGATTATCTTTGAATCTTCAGAAGGACATCGTGTTAAGTTCATCAAACTAGTTGCAATTCTCCTCGGTTTTAGTGTCGGATTGCTTCTTGGTTAGTGCCCTTAATACTCCTAGTTAACGTATTTTTTTCCATTGATTCCTAAAATCTCTTTACCTTTGAGCGTATAACCTTTTGTTAAAACTTAAAGAAAAGAAAAATGAAAAAATCACTAATTGCTTTAATCGGATTAGGCTTGTTAGTCGTTTCACCTTCATGTAAAAAAGGAGAAAATGATCCTGCCTTAAGCTTAAGTTCAAGAAAATCACGTTTAGCTGGCGAATACAATTTGGATAGCTGGGTGTCTTATACGAAGACAACAGATTCAGATAATAACGTAGTTGAAACGACGATAACGTTGGACAATAATGACGGTACGCGCGTAGTTAAATATACGCCTGATGCTGGAGCGATTTCAACAGAAACCAGAAATATTACGGTAAGTAAAGCTGCCTTTAGTTTCACTAAAGACGGAACTTTTGTGATTGAAATTAATACAACAACAACTTGGTCTGAGCCAGGTGGTGGATGGATTGTAGATGAGTATATCTACTCCGTTGACGAGACTTCTACTGAGTTAGGAACATGGAGCTTTTTGGGCGGTGAGTCGGAAGAATTTAAGAACAAGGAACGTGTTATGATGTCGGTGAACATGTCTGAGAAAACCACTCAAACGACTACCGAAACAGTCTACACGGATGGTAGTTCTGATACATCTGAGAGTGACTTGTTTGGAGACAGTGATGAGTATGCAAGTGGGCAATATATCTCTGTTTACAACATCGATATGCTAAAAGGAAAAGAAATGGTCCTGAAGCAAGATAAAACGGGGGAATTTTCGAATAGTACTACTTCTGGGGCATTAACAGTAACGTTTACGATTATGCAGGAAGGAAATGTAGAGCTTAGATTGGTTGAGTAATATCAATGAAATATAAAATTTTGAGAACGGGTTTGGTCATATGATCGAGCCCGTTTTTATTTTGAGTGAACTAGCCCTTTTTGATATTGTAGTACATTTTTGTGGCGGTAATCGCCAATAGATTCGGTAAAAAACTGATCGTGATTAAATAGAGAATCATAATACCATAAGTTTGCGGAATGTAGATTCCGGCGCTAAAAACCAATCCAATTAAAATGCAGGCCAACCAATTTTTGCGACCGAATTTACGACTCTCTTTCGCTGAAATTTCATCAAGTTCTAAGGCAAAATCAAAATAAGAGAAACCAATAAAAAAGGCAATATTAATCATACTGGCAATCGTGTAGAATAGATCGCCCAATAAGAAAGAGAGAAACCAAAGTATTACTGTTATTAATAGTTGAGTCAAAAAGGCGGTTGTTAGAATAACGAGCATTCGTTTAAAAGCACTCATGAAAATAGCAACCGAAAATGGAATCGATTCGCCTGTAATTTCTTCTCGAGTTCGCTCTGCTAGCAACGCTGTAATGGGAGCGAAAAGAACGAGCAGTATGAACTCGAAAAGCATAAATCCGATGAAAGCAAATAGGCTTTTAAATGCTCCAAGAATCCAGCCAATAAGCCACCAATCTTCCATAAACGAAGCTCCTTGAGAAATCCAACTACCACCAGAAAATAAAAGGTAGAAAATCACAGCAATAAAAATAGAGGGTATGAAATACCAAAACAGTTTTTTGTCCCATACCAATCGAACAGCATATGAAAAACTGGAGAAAAATGATTGTATCGCTTCCATACTATTTTTTTAGATCATCACCCAACGCATCTGTAACCACGTCCGTTAATATAGGTAAAGATAGAAAGGAAAGCTGAATTCAGATTTTCACGGCAAATCTTTTTCATTTCTGATAAACCCCAACTTTAATTTGAACCCATTTATGAATAGGTGTGCGCATGCACAAACAATTGATATAATTACATTTATGAAACAAACGTTTTTTATAATAGTTACAGGGTTGATGACGATAAGTATGGGAGTTTGTGCACAAGAAAAAACGGATTGTGATTTTTGTGGTGAATATCGTTTTGATAATTTTTCAAAATCAGAGCAAACCTATAGCGAAGAGGATCAGATGAGAAGCAGAAGAAGTTTGGTTGTTAATCAATCTTTTGGAGAGGATTATTACAGCTATTGGAACGAGCTTCAGGCAGAAGCAACAGAAGTCAATCAGTTAGTCAAGGAAATCTATTTTAAAGATCAAAAATTAGAATTAAAGGAAGACGGAAAATGGACTTTTTATGTTAAAGTCTTGGAGACTTTTGAAGGAGATAATGACTTTTTTAGATACAGTGTTGAGAGAAAAATTACTGAAGAAGGCAGTTGGTCTTACTTTAATGACAATCATAATTATATCAACCTAAGTCGTCACTCCAGTGTAATAGAGTCTGAAATCCATTCGAATGATTATGCTTTAGCAGATATACCTATTGCAGAATTTCCGTTCTATAAACGATTAACTTATAAGGACGATTCACGTCCATTTGAGATCATTTTTGATAAAACTTCTGAGTGTACAACACTAGCCACTTTGGGCGAAGATGAAACAATTCAGAACCGTTCGATATATGCACCTTCTTATTCAATTTGTGAAGGCAATATATTTACAACTATGTCACCGTATGAAGGAAAAAAACTGACCCTCAATAAATGAAGGGAAATATTCTAGCTTTTGAATTGTTAATTACTTCTCGTTCTGTTGAAAACTACAGGACGATTTGACCAAGCTAATCGCACTACATTTCGTAAATTAGAGGGTTATAAATTTCATAAGCTCAGTCCTGCATGTACATCATATTTGATACCGAAACCACTGGATTACCAAAAAATTGGAATGCCCCATATACCGATACGGATAATTGGCCGCGATGCATCCAAATTGCTTGGCAATTGCATGATGAATATGGAGAACTCATTGAGCACAAAGACTACTTAGTTCAACCCGATGGATTTAATATTCCATTCGATGCAGAACGGATCCACGGAATTTCAACTGAATTAGCTCAGGAGCAAGGGGTGCCCCTAGCCCAGGTCCTTGCCGAGTTTAATGAGGCGCTTGGTAAAGCAAAATTTGTTGTTGGTCAAAATGTAGGTTTTGATAATAATATAATGGGCTGTGAGTTTCACCGATTGAAGGTGGAAACGGAGTTGAATAATATGTCTGTGCTCGATACCTGTACTGAAAAAACAGCAGAGCTATGTAAAATTCCAGGAGGTAGAGGTGGTAAATTTAAATTACCTACGCTTACGGAGCTCCATCAACATCTATTTAATGTTCCATTTGCCGAAGCGCATAATGCAACGGCTGACGTTGAAGCAACAACACGCTGCTTCTTTGAATTATTGAGAACAGGAAATTATACGGGAGCAGAATTAGAGGCAACTGATGATTATCTGCGGGATTTTATTGAAAAAAACCGTACACCTTTCGAGCCGGTGGGTTTGACACATGTCAACCTAAAACAGAAGAGTGAAAAACTCAAACAAAAACAGGATACTGGTGAAGAGGCAATTTCGGATAATCTTGTCTCTGAAAACAAACAACGATTAAAAGAAGTTCCGTTTTCTCATTTACATAACCATTCACAATTTTCCGTATTACAGTCAACAGTGAAAATTGGTGCCTTGGTTAATAAGGCTGCCGAACTCAAATCACCAGGAGTGGCCTTGACCGACACCGGTAATATGATGGCCGCTTTTCATTTTGTGAGAGATGTATTGAATCACAATAAGAAAATTGAAAAAGAGACGGCAGCTGCATTAGAAAAAGGAGAGGAATATGACGGCAAGCCAATTATTCCAATTGTTGGTTGTGAGTTTAACGTTTGTAAAGATCACACCGATAAAACCCAAAAAGACAACGGGTATAAAGTGGTCATGCTGGCAAAGAATCAGAAAGGCTATTTGAATTTAGCTAAAATGTCTTCGATTGCTTTTACTGAAGGTTTTTATTATGTACCGCGGATCGATAAAAAAGTGATCGAACAGTATAAGGAAGATATAATTTGCCTAACTGGAAATATGGGAGGTGAAGTTCCTGGATTGATCCTAAATGTTGGTGAGAAACAAGCGGAGGAATCGTTGTTATGGTACAAAGAGCAATTTGGTGACGACCTGTATGTTGAATTGATTCGTCATGGATTGGAGGAAGAAGATCGTGTGAATAAAACACTGATCGACTTTCACAAAAAACACGACATTAAAATCGTTGCGACCAATGATACTTATTACCTCGAGCAATCGGATGCGCAGGCACATGATGTCTTGCTTTGTGTTAAGGATGGTGAATTGCGTTCAACCCCTAAGGGAAGAGGTAGAGGTTTTCGTTATGGTTTAGAAAATGATGAGTATTACTTCAAATCGGCTGACGAAATGAAGAAACTCTTTATTGATTTGCCGGAAGCAATTGAGAATACCAATGAAATTGTTGCAAAATGTGAGCCATATGACTTGGCAAGAGATATCCTCCTGCCGAACTTTGATATACCTGCAGAATTTACAGATGAACAGGATGCCGAAGATGGAGGCAAGCGAGGGGAGAACAACTATTTAAAGTACCTGAGTTATGAAGGTGCTAAGGAGCGTTATGGAGAAATAACGGATGAAATCCGTGAACGTATAGATTTTGAATTAGAAACTATTGCTAATACCGGTTATCCAGGTTATTTTCTTATTGTTTGGGACTTCTTGGTAGCAGCCAGAGAAATGGGTGTTTCTGTGGGGCCTGGTCGTGGTTCAGCAGCTGGATCGGTTGTGGCTTATTGTTTGAAAATTACGAATATCGATCCGTTGGAGTACGATTTGCTATTTGAGCGGTTCTTAAATCCAGAACGTGTATCCATGCCCGATATCGATATCGATTTTGATGATGAAGGAAGACAGGATGTGATTGACTGGGTAATTGATAAATATGGCTCAAATCAGGTAGCTCAAATCATCACCTACGGTACAATGGCAGCTAAATCATCCATTCGTGATACATCACGTGTTTTGGATTTGCCATTACATGAAGCTGATCGATTAGCGAAATTAATTCCGGACATTAAGCTCAATAAGATTTTTGGTCTAGATGATGTTGCATTAGCTGATAAACTAGGCAATAATCAAGATGATTTAGCGCGGGTTAATGAACTGAAGGATTTATCTAAAGGGAACGATCTAGCGGGAGAAGTAATTCGGATGGCAACGAGTTTAGAGGGATCTTTAAGGAATACAGGGATACACGCCTGTGGTGTAATTATTACGCCAGATGATATCACGAATTTCGTTCCGGTTGCCTTAGCAAAGGATTCGGATATGTACTGCACCCAATTTGATAACTCGGTAGCGGAAGACGCAGGGTTGTTAAAAATGGATTTCTTGGGGTTAAAAACCTTGACCCTGATTAAGGATGCTGTCAAGATTATTAAAGATCGACACGGCATTGAATTGGATCCCGATAATTTTCCCATAGACGACGAAAAAACATATGAACTTTTCCAGCGCGGAGAAACCGTTGGAATCTTCCAATATGAATCGCCGGGGATGCAGAAGTATTTACGTGAGCTTAAACCGACGGTATTTGCGGATCTAATTGCCATGAACGCATTGTATCGTCCTGGTCCGTTAGAATATATCCCGTCCTTTATTCGCAGAAAGCATGAACAAGAGGAGATTGAATACGATATTGAAGCAACAAAAGAATACCTTGAAGAGACGTATGGAATTACCGTATATCAGGAGCAGGTGATGTTGCTCTCTCAATCTTTAGCTGGTTTTACAAAAGGTGAAGCGGATACTTTGCGTAAAGCGATGGGGAAAAAGAAATTTGATCTCCTAGCCAAACTAAAGCCTCAATTTTTAGATCAGGGAGCTGAACGTGGTCATGATCGAAAAAAATTAGAGAAAATCTGGACTGACTGGGAAGCTTTTGCGGCCTATGCCTTCAATAAATCACACTCTACCTGTTATGCTTGGGTAGCCTATCAAACGGCCTATTTAAAAGCGCATTACCCTGCAGAGTATATGGCTTCTGTTTTGAGTAATAATATGAATGATATCAAACAGGTTTCGTTTTTTATGGAAGAGTGCAAACGTGGAGGAATCCCCGTACTTGGTCCGGATATAAACGAATCCCAATACAAATTTACAGTTAACAAAGAAGGTGCTATTCGTTTCGGACTAGGAGCGATAAAAGGAGTAGGGAGTAAGCCCGTTGCAGCTATTTTGGAAGAAAGAGAAGAGAATGGCTGGTTTGTTTCCGTTTTTGATGTCACGTCAAGGGTTAGTTTAAGAGCTTGTAATAAACGTGTGTTTGAAAGTCTCGTATTAGCTGGAGGATTTGATTCTTTTAAACGGATCAATCGCTCGCAATTTTTTACTGAAGATAGTAACGGTCGTCTTTTTCTAGAAAATGTCATCAAGTTTGGTGCGCGTGTGCAAGAGAATAAAGACTCTTCTCAAGTTTCTTTATTTGGAGGAGAGTCAGCAGAAGAGGTGTCAGAGCCACAGCCGCCTAGAGCAGAGGAATGGCCAACTTTAACACGATTAAGCAAAGAAAAAGAAGTAGTTGGCATTTATATTTCGGGACATCCGCTGGATGATTTTAAATTAGAGATAGACTCATTCTGCAAGGGAACGGTGTCTGACATCACTAAATTAGAAGAAAATAAAAACCAAGAATTACGTATTGCAGGTATCATAACAGATGCTCAGCATCGGACAACAAAACATGGAAATCCTTTTGGAACGATAGATATAGAGGATTATGGTGACAGTACAAGACTTTTTATTTTCGGTGAAGACTATATGCGATTTAAGCACTTGTTATCTCTAGGCACCTTTGTTTTTGTTACAGGACGTGTTCAAACCAGAAAATATGGCGATGGACTGGAGTTCAAAATCTCTGCAATGGAATTATTGACCGAATTGAGGGATAAACGAAGCAAGACGCTGATGTTGGAAGTTGAATCCTCTGATATAACCGATCAAATCATTGACGATCTCTATCATGTTGTGTCTGATCATTCAGGGAATTGCAAATTGAAGTTTATTGTTAAGGATCACAAAACAAACGCCCGCGTAAAAATGCCTTCCAAAACGATGAAAGTAGCTGTAGACAACGCTTTTATAAAAAAGGTTGAAGCATTGAGAGTTTTTGAATATACGTTGGAAGGGTAGCTGTATAGAAGTGAAAGAATGAATTTAGGACTGCTTCTGATTAAAAGAAGAGTTGATCTTGAGAAAGTGAAAAAATAGGATCTTAGTTTGGAAAATGGAAAATCGGGCTATCTTGGGGGATGGAATAGCACTGCAGGTGATGGTGTATTATAAACACCTTTTCAATGGGATGAGTCTGCTAGAAATCCTTTGATAAATAACGTTGTAATCAGCCATAATTATCGCTTTCCATTTAAATAGAGTTACTTAGAAATGAAAAAAAATAGATTTTTAATTTTACTATTGATGTTCTTCCTTTGCATTTCGGAAGTGCATTCTGCCGCTATTTATTATAAGTCTGATGAATACGGGAAAATGGATAGTGTTTCAATTCTTGATATAGAACACATCAAAACTGATTTAAAGATCACCAATGATCAAGGGCACGTGACTTTACTTTCTTTAAAGGAAAATTCAATCTGGGGTTTTCGCAATAAATGGGGCGAGGATTATCGTATCCTGAAAGCGAATAGTAGTTGGAGGGTTGTTGAATACGGAGAAATATCCGTTTACAGTAGTCGGAAATTAAAAACATCCAGTCCAGAAAATCCAGACATTTCGCCTGATTATCAAGATACGCCTTATGAATTAAATAAATACTATTGTTATTCACTACTACCGACCGGTGAAATGGTGAAGTATTCAAGAAAACGCTTTTTAAATAGTTTGGAATATGATCCAACTTTACGCAATCGTTTCTTGAAAATATTAAATGAACAACCAGCTAATTTGCTACTCTATATAATGAAGTATAATGCAGATTTATGGGAGGAATGATTACACTCCTTTAAATACTACAATTGCATTGTGTCCGCCAAAGCCAAACGCATTGCTCATGGCTACATTGACTTCTGTTTCCATTGCTGAATTGATAACAATATTCAGGTCATTTGAAATTTTTGGATCAATATTGTCCACATTAATTGTCGGTGGAATGATATTGTTTTTAATCGCTTTAATTGATAGAATAGCCTCAACAGCCCCTGCTGCTCCCAATAAATGCCCCGTCATGGATTTGGTGGCACTCAACTTTAGTCTAGATGGTTTTGAACCAAATACATTCTGCACAGCCTGGATTTCACTGACATCTCCCACTGGAGTCGAAGTAGCGTGGCAATTTAAATAATCCACATCCTCAGGGTTTAAACCGGCCTCTTTTAGGGCAATCTGCATCGCTTTTGTCGCTCCTTTTCCTTCCGGATGACTTGCGGTCATATGATAAGCGTCAGCAGTTACAGCAGCACCAACAATTTCTGCATAAATTTTAGCACCTCTCGCAACGGCATGATCATAATCTTCCACAATCAAGGCCCCCGCACCTTCTCCCATTACAAAACCGTCGCGATCGCGATCAAAGGGACGCGAAGCTTTTTCAGGGTCATCATTTCTAGTTGACATGGCTCTTAACGCGTTAAATCCGCCAATTGAAGCCTCTGATATGGGCGATTCAGAACCGCCCGTAATAAACACTTTGGCTTTTCCTAGTCGGATATAATTAAAGGCATCCATCAGCGCAGTATTGGCCGTGGCGCATGCACTAATTGTATTGTAATTAATACCCATTAAGCCAAATTTCAAGGAGATCATTCCTGAAGCCATATTCGTAATGATTTTGGGAATAAAGAATGGCGTAAATCGAGGGTTTTTGTCCTTTTGATGATACGATTCAAGCTCTTCTTCAAATGTGGTCATACCACCTTGTCCAGAACCCCAGATAACCCCAATGTCAAATGGAGATATTTTGTCAAGATCCAAACCGCAATCTTCCATCGCTTCTGAAGCTGCATGCAAAGCATACTTGGTGAAAAGATCGGTTCTTCTTATTTCGTTTCGATCCAAATATTTCGTTTGTTCAAAATCCTGAATTTCACAGGCGAATTTTGTTTTAAATTTTGTCGTATCAAATTTTGTAATGGCTTTAGCACCGCTTTTTCCGGCTATTGCATTTTCCCAAAATAAGTCGGCTGAATTTCCGATTGGAGTGATTGCTCCTAAACCGGTTATGACAACACGTTTATTACTCATACTTTTATTTTTCTTCTAATCCTTTAATTAAATTCCGTGCAATTTCACTCGTCATATCGCGACTTGAAATACGTTCTAGTATTAAACTAGACATCATCGATGCCGTGATCAAATCTGCCATTTCAGCCGCTGAGGTATCAAATGTAATTGCTTTCTCATCTTTCCCTGCTTCCAGTGTTTTGGATAACCAATTGTTGATTTCAGTATGCGCTACTTTTAATTCAGTACGCATTTCTTCAGGTAAAGTAGCATAAGATGCTCCAAAGGCTCCCATGAAACAAATTCCACCGTTTTTACGGTTGTTTTGATATATATCCAAGAACAACCTGACTTGTTCTTTATGAGACGCATCTTTCCATAGTTTCGTTTGTTCAAGAAACTTTTCCCTAGACTCTATGATTACTGCTTTTCCCAAAGCTGCCTTTGAAGGATAGTGATAATGAATCGCAGCATTCTTGAGGTTTAAACGATTAGCAATGTCAGAATAGCTAAATGCATTGTATCCTCGCGATCGAATCAATTGATCGGCAATTACGACTATTTTCCGTCTCGTTGAAATCACACCACAAATATACTTACTTATTAGTAAGTAAGTGCTATTTTATTTGATAAAAGAATCTGCAAACGTACTAGATACGAACGATTTGATAGTAGAAGGCAGCCTTCGCAACCTGCGTATCATATAATAGATCAATGAGTTTGATTCGCGCTTCAATCCAATCTTGATCACGGACATTGACTAAAAATAAGGAGCTTTCTCCGTTGTTGAATAATTCAAATTCAGCTTCATAAAGTCTTCTATAATTATCTTCAGCCAAACGGTATATATCAACCTGTTGTCGCGAACTTATCCAATCATTATATGACTTGTCTAACTTATAACCGACGACAGCTCTTTTGTCAGCAAGTTTTGCTTTTTGATCTTCTAATTTAACCCTTGCTAGGTTTGCTTCCGCTCTTTCTTTTCGGGTAAACGGTGCATAAGAAACAGTAGCCCCCCAAGTGTAATTTTCAACATTATAATTGTCGAATGCGCCGCTGTTTAAAGCGTTGTACTTCAAGGTCAAGTCAGGTTTGAGTTGTTCTCGCTTTAATCTAAAATTGATCTCGGCAATGTCGATATCATTTTCCGCGTAGAGTAATTCAGGGTGATTTTGAAGGATACTATCTCGCTCAGAAGGATCAATAAGATCCGGTAGATCTGGGTTAAAGTTTCTGAAATTACCTGGTTGAGCGAGGGTGTCTAATTCGAGTGGTATAAATCCGTCCTTCCATAGAAAAACCTCCATTTGATTAATCTTATTTTGCAATTCATAAGTAAACTCAGTCAATTTGGTGATGCGGTTTTGAACTTGAATGACACCTTTTAACGTATCAACATAAGGTTTGTCGCCGAATTCTGCACTTGAGCGAATTGCATTGAGACGAAACTCAGCATTTGTTAGAGCTTCAATGTAAACGGCTTGTTTATTATAAATCTTAAACCAATCCCAATAGGCTACTTTTGCATCAAACAAGAGTTGGTTGAGCATGAGTCGCTGCTTTAGTTCAGAGCTGTTTTGAAATATTTTTGCTTGCTTCAATTCAGCACGTCGTTGATCAATGAATAATCCATTACCTAATGTAATTTGCAAGCCAGCGTACCATAATCCAGGATCGGGTGTCAATCGTTCAGGGTTCAGTTGGACACCTTCATTTTGTTGGAATCCAGCACCTGCGGTAATACCAAACCAGGTCGGAACTTTCATCCCTGCATTTAGGCGACTGTAATAGGTTTGATCATCAAAGTACTTTTGGTCAAGCCTTCCTTCCAATTTTGGATCAAATGCACCTTTTGCCTTTTTCACCTTTAACACTCCAGCTTCTGCAGCTAAATCGGCCCTGTACGCAATAGGGTGATGCGCTTTGACAATAGCCAGAAAGTCGTCTAAAGTCAGTTCTTGAGCACGCGTTTGTGTTCCCAGCAAAGACAATATGATAATCAGCCATGACCTCATTTCTTTTTGTCTTTGTTTGCAGATTGATCAATCGGCTTGTAAAAATCAGGAGGGAATCCATTGATGTTTCGCCAAAGCTCATACCAAATAGGTACATCTTTTAACAAGATCATAGCGGAGGTACCTCCTCCAAAGCGCAGCGCATCGGGCCACGGATAATCATCCGGATCAGGCGCGATTAAAACTCTATATTTTCCATTTGGACTAATAAATTGGTCAATACCATAAATCATTCCTCCATAAGTACCGTGACTTGCATTAGGCCAGCCTGAGAAAACAATTGCGGGCCATCCGTCAAATTGTAATCGAACCTTTTCTTTTCTTCTGATTAGCGGCAAATCAATTGGGTCAACAAAAATCTCCACCGCCAAATCGTAACGCGCAGGCATTAAAGTGATGATTTCAGCTCCCTCTTTGAGGATCTCGCCAAGTCCGGTATAATTTGTTTTAGTGATATAACCATCTTGTGGGGCAGTGATAAAATAAAGACCATTTCGGAATTCGTAATTGGAAAGCTGATTCGCCAATTTGTTAACGTTGGTTTCAGTATCGAACTTCGCAGATTGTGTTGAAAACTGATCAGATAACAACTTATTGACATCGGATTGGTATTTCATCTTTGTATTCGCCAATTCAATTTGCAAATTAACCAAATCATTCTGACTATTTAGCCATTTGTTACGTGCTTCAATTTCGTATGCTTTCGTACTCTGCAACTTTAAATTTCGCTTTTCTAAATCCGTTAATGATTTTAGTCCCTTTTGATACAAACTATCCATACGATTGTATTGATAGTTCGCAATTTCTAAGTTGATCCGAGCTGCACTGTAGGTAACACTGTCGTTTTGAACCTTTAATGTTGTTTGTTCAATTTTAATCGCCAATTGTTTTAATTTCAAATCTCTTTGTTCTTCCAAAACCGAGAGTTGAGCAGTCTGTGTTTTGATCTTATCGTCGTACATCCCGATGGACTGCTTTTTAAGATCGAGTTGGTTTTCTGTTCGTTCTAATAACTGATCATCGAAATAATCATCTTTGATTTCAGAAAGACGCAACAAGGTATCACCCTTGTGCACGAAGTCGCCTTCTTGAACATACCATTGCTCAATTTTGCCACCAATAATGCTGTTGATCGTCTGAGGTCGCTGATCTGGCCTTAAAGTTGAGACACTTCCATTCGAACGAATATTTTGCGTCCAAGGCAAAAACAAGATAATCAAACCAACAATCATTGTCGCATAAATGATGCGTCTAAAAACCTTTCCAGATTGTTTGGATTCAACATGTTTAAGGGCGTCGTAACGCTCTTTATCGATAAATTGGGATACGCTGTGTTTTGAAATGTTCAACATATCTTATACTTTAATATCGTTTAGTTTACCATTTTCAACCACAACCTGTCTTTTAATAAATTTAGATAAGCTAAGATCGTTGGTCGAAACAACCAAAGTCCAAGGTGCCTCATCTTCGGTCAGAAACTTGAAAATACGCTCCTTTTCTTCGCGATCAATTGCACTAAAAGTGTCACTGATAATTAATAATTTTGGTTTATCGGCAATACTTCTTGCTAAAATCAAACGCTCTACAATTCCTTTCGGAAATTTTTTGCCTTGAGGGTAAATGACGGTATTGTAACCTTCTGATAAGGACTTAACAAAAGAGTCAAGCCCGAGTTGCTTTACAGCCCATACCACATTTTCAAAATTTGCTTTCTCTCGCCCCATTGAAATGTTCTCTAGTAAGGTGCCTTCGAACAATTGTTCATCCATCAAGCAATCGCCAATTACAGACCGAAGCTTAATGGGGTTGAGGTTTCCAAAAGGGATGTCATTATAAGAAATACTTCCTTCTTTAATTTGATACAAGCCTCCCAAAAGGTATAATAAGGTAGTTTTCCCCGTTTGACCTGCACCGGTGATCATGACGCGATCTTTTTTGGGTATAGTCAATGATGCTTTATCAAAGATCCGTTTTTCAGTACCCGGATAACTAAAGGTGATTTCGCTGATGTCAACACTTAATTCTTCATTATTTCCGAGTGCGCAAGGGTCAATCCCTCTTTCCGATTCCAGCTCCAAATCGGTAACTTGGCCTACTTTTTCCAATGATGTCAGTACGTCATAAATAGTTTCCAAGCTCATGATTAATTTTTCAACAGAACCGATGATTAATAAGATGATAATCTCTGCAGCGACAAATTGACCAATATTCATTTGTTGCTCCATAACAAGGATACTACCAACGATCAAGAGTCCAGCTGCAACTAAAATTTTAAACACAATCATTAAAGAATAGTGGCTTAGAAGAACGCTAAAGTGAGACTCTCTTTTTTCAATATAATCCCCAACGTGTTTGTTGGTTTTTCTTAACGGAAGATCTGTTTCTCCTGCTAGTTTGAAAGTTGTGCTGGTTCGTGCTAGTTCTTGCAGCCAATGAGCAAGGCTATATTTGTTTTTTGATTCGGCTAGACTCGTTCTTAAGCCACGTTCGCCAGTGTATTTAAAGATGGCCCAAACCATAACCACTAAGATCATACTATAGATGATAAAGAACGGATGATATAAAGAGAGTAAGATTAATCCGAATAATGTTTGAATTGACGCTGTTGAGAAGTCTATCAGAATTTTCGATAGGCCCTTTTGTATAGCAACAACATCAAAGAAACGGTTCATTAGCTCAGGAGCGTATTTTCTGTAAAGCGCCTCGAGTTTTACTTTTGGAATCCTGTAGGCAAATTCAAAGGCTGCTCTCGAAAAAATTTTCTGTTGTAAGTGTTCCGTTATTTTCAGCTGCTGTACTTGAATGATTCCCGTAATAGCAATACCTATAATAACAAATATAACAAGGATAACCCAAGAGGAGTTTATTTGCCCCCCTTGTATAAGGTTTACAATTGACTGGATTCCAAGAGGAAGTGAAAGGTTAACAAGTCCAAAGAAAAAAGCATAGATATAAACGTTACGAATCTCATAGCTATCAGGCTTGATGAGTTTCCAGAATCTTTTTCCGGGTGTAAGTACTTCGTTGTTGTCCATATATTTTAAGCTTCTTTATCGAAGTTTAGGCTGCAAATATAATAGTATTACTATCATTTTCGCATCTTTAACGATTATTTAATATTCTTTAACAGTTTAATTTCAATAGAAATCAGCTGTTTAAGGTTTAGGTGCTTATTCGTTTGGTAAGCTAAATAT
>JAURQI010000165.1 GCA_030836155.1 Crocinitomix sp. | reverse complement strand
GCGATAAAGAATGATTATTCAGGTTTGGTTTTTGCAGGAGCAAAGAGTCCGCTTTATATCATTCGCAAAAAATCGATCCTACGCGAACGTCCATTACCAGAACAAGCCATATTAAGAGAACAAACCGATGATGTCCTTGTTATGGGGATGCGTATACCCGAAATAAAGTAGAATTTTACCGCAATTGGAACTCCTCTATATAGGTGATTCCGTTGATTGTGATTTCAACACGGTAAACGCTCTTTTTCAAACCTTGAATATTCGTGGTAAAAGTCAGAGTTTCAAAACCTGCTCGATAAACTTCTTCATTCTTTTGTTGATCGATTAAAACGATTTCAAAATTCTGCTCCGCAGGTTCGTCTAATAAATTAAAAGTGATGGATTTATAGCGTCGATTTATCTCAAATTCATAGCGGTTGTTTTTTGTATAATAGCTACTCTTTTCTGTTTTCACCTCAGCCGTTGTATAGTCGATTGGAATTCGTTCTTCTTTGGTAATTTCTGGAAATTGTTTTAAACTGTTTTTATAAATTTTGAAAGCAATCAATCCACTATTTTCATTCATTTCAGGGTACTCGAGTCGGATGTTTGGCCCCCAATTCGTACGTTCATCAAGGAGTTCCATGGTTAATGCATTGTAAAATTCGATGGTATAATAACCAGGTTCAAAATCTTTGAAACGAATTCGGTAGAAGAATCCATTATTGTAGTCGATAGCCTCAAAAGGAGAGAATTGTACAGGTTCATTCATCAAACTTGAACCTCTTGCTTTATCAATATAATTCTCAGGTTGTTCTTTATAGGTGCGTTCCCATACACCTTTTTCAGCGCTCGGTTTGCTGCCATCAAAACCTGGGTCTATGGGGACGCGATTGCTGCAGCCCTCTTCGGTTGTGTCTCCATACATATACCAATTATAATAACGGTTAGATAATACACCAACCGCAGCAGTATGTTCTGGGTTAATCAAATACATAGATTCTACTTTACGATTATCAGAAATAACACGTCTGGTTTGCCAGGGTGTTCCGTTATTATCAAAATCAATTCCCCCAGTTAATTTGCGGATATTTCCGAGTTGCTTGCGAAGTTCATTATCAAAAGGTTCATCCCAATTCATGCCCACCCCAGCATTGCCTGAAAAAGCTGTCATCCACGCATCTCTGATCCATTCAATTCTTGCTGTGTCGCAAGGATATAGATCTGAATTGCCAATTTCACCAAAAAAGAAGGGCTTATTAAATTGCTCGACAAATCGATTTATGGTACGTGCTAAACCTTGATATTTTGTTGGGCTAGCAGAGTACCAATTGAGCGTGCTCATATCATAAACATCTTGCTCCAAAATTTTGTATTCGTAATTTTCAGGATCATGATAGATGCCTAAAAAACTTGGACTCAAGAGTTGGTCCATTTGCAAGTCTTTTTTCAAGTAATTACCCATTTCTTCCATCCAACTGACACAGGTTTCAGCATCAGTGCATGGGTTTTGCATTTCACTGGACATGCCCACTACAGCCCAACTGGTTGAGTATCCCCAACGTGAAATTAAATAACGCAATTTCTGCTTGTAGAATTTCTTTGCGGTTGGATCTGAATAAAACGTATTAGGGTCATCATTCTTGGTCGTCTCAATTTGCAAATTATAAGGATTAGCGCAGGGGTGGTCTTCGCTAATGTGCTTTTTGTCCTGCGGATCGCGAGACCAATTCCAGAATACTCTTTTGTGATTGGTGACCAAGGCAAATTGAATCTGAACGTTTAATTGAATTTTTAGCCCAAGCGATTCGGCTAAAAAGAACTGTTCGTCCAATTCCCAAGCTCTATTTTGACGCCCGTAGTAATTGCCTAGTTTTTCCCACTCAATGTCCTGATTTTGTGGCATCAATAATTCTCTAAAATAATCTCCGCCATTTGCAGCTAAACTTTTCATATGATTTTGAAACATCAAAAAACCTTTCATAGCTGTTGGTTCTAGCATCCAACTTTCTAATGATTGCGCAGCATACGCATCTTTTCCTTCGTCTGGTAGATCTCCATTACTGTTTTTATAACAGAATTCACATCGAGGAGAAACAAGATTTTGACCAGAAGGAAAATAGGTTTCACCGCCAAGTGTAAAGTACTTTCGACTTGGACCTAGACTCACGTAACCCGGTTCATTCGTTCTTTGTACTTCAAATTGGAAAGGCTTTAGTTGAAAAGAGGTGTCTTTTGAAGTAACCGTAATGATGCAGTTCCATTTTCCACCTTTGGGAGGTGCAAAACGAACCCGAAATGGATGTGCAGTCTCTTCTTTGATCCAGTCCCATTTTCTAAAATCAGCATCGCTTGTGTCTCGAGAGAAATTATTGTAATAAAAAGCGTCGATCTCTCGCTCAAATTTTGTTAGTTCATGGGTGAAGTTGGCAGTGATGTCCAATTGCCATTCAAGGAATGGGTTGATGCCGTTAATGGTATCATCTGTTTCTAAAAAATGATTGACTTTTTTTTCTATTGATTCGGGTAAGTCAACGGCTAACTCAAGTCGTTCGTATTGTTCCGCTATTAAGTGTTTTTCGGGATAATACCAAAAGACATCTGTTTTTTGAGAACCGACATTTACGATAGTTCGACCATTGTTTTTTGCTGTAAAGACGCTGGTTTGTCCGTATAGATTAACACCGCTAAAGATGAATACAACGGCGAATAGGAGTCGAAAGATCTTCATTCTTTTAGTATATATTCCAAAAAAACCTCCGCTTATAAAAAGTGGAGGTTTTTTAATTATTTTCAATTAACCATTAGTTTCCTGTAATCTCAAATTCAGTTCGACGGTTATTTTGACGGCCGCTTGCTGTATCGTTGGTGTCAACAGGTCGGCTTGAGCCATAACCCTTAGCAACTAATCGGTTTTTAGCTATCCCCTTCGAGGCAAGATAGTTCACAACAGCTTCTGCACGATCTTGTGAAAGCTTATTGTTGCTTTGAACAGAACCTGTGTTATCCGTATGCCCTGAAAGTTCAATTTTTAGTGCCGGAACATCTTTTAGAAGCTTAACTAAACGATCAAGCTCAGCAAATGATTCCGATCGAATTTCGGATTTTCCTGTGTCGAAAAATACATTTCGAAGCGCAATCTTACTGCCAATTTTAATGTTTTTCAATTCGATTGTCTTATTCACCAAATTATAGGCACTTCCGTCTGGAATATCAAAATTCTCAGAATGGAATAAGTAGCCATCAGCTTTTACAGCAATACCATAATTGCCTCCGGACTCTAGCGATAAAAGAAATTTACCTGTAGCACTGTTTGTTGTAAACGATTCTACCACTTTGCCAGTTCGGTTATCAGTAATATCAATAACCGCTTCTACTGCTTTTTTGGTAATTGCATCGATAGTTATCCCTTTAAAAACCGTTAAGTTAGCTTGGCTGCTCACCTTCACTGCACCTACCAATTCAGGGTCTTGGATTGGTTTAGCAACTGAGGCTAATAAATAATCTTCTGTTGCAAATAAAGGCGTTTTAGGTTCGCCCCAGAATGTAACTTTATAAATGTCAAATCCACCTTTTCCTCCAGCTCGGTTTGAAGCGATATAAGCGTATTTACCGTTAGCTGTAGCAGCAAAGAAATAATCATCATAAGGTGTATTAATTGGGTATCCCATATTGATTGGTTGACCCCAGCCTCCGCCTTTAATTTTTTTGGACATAAAGATGTCGTATCCACCCATTGAATCAAATCCTTCGGAAGCGAAATACATGGTTTTTCCATCAGGATGCAAGTAAATAGGCCCATCATTAAACTGAGAACTGACGTCTAGTACCTGAACAGGCAATCCATAACTGCGATCACGTTTAACCTTTACACCTGACACCATAATGTCATAGCCGTTCTTTCCATTTTCTTTGTCTTTTGCAAAGTAAATAGAGCGATCATTAAAGTTGTAAGACGCAAAACGCTCATTGGATTTAAAATTGATATCACGCGAAAAGCTAACTGGTTCAGACCAAGTGTCTCCTTTCAAGAATGACTCATAGATGTCCATATTTCCTTGTGCATTGATACGACTCATTAACATTTTTGTACCGTTGTAAGAAAGGTTGTTTGATACGTCATTTGCTTTACTGTTGATTTTTCCTTTCAAAACCCTTGGCTTTTGCCATTTACCATCTACGAAAACAGAAGAATAAATTTCGTCATCATAAACACCGACCTCATTGGGTTGATTTGCATTGGGGCGATTCGATGTAAGGATAATTTCTTCCCCATCCATCGTAACTGAAGGAGCATAATCATCAAAAGCAGAAGAAAGTTCAGGCACGTGATCAATCCATGCACGGATTGGGTTTGGGACTAATTTCATCCCTGCCTTACACTCATTTTTACGTTGTTTTACAAATTTTCCAAAATCATCTGCTTTGCGATATTCCGTTTCGAATGTCGTATAGAACTCAATTGCTTTTTCGAATTTACCATCCAATTGTAAGGCAAACCCCATATAATAATCAATAAAGGGGTCTACTTCTGGATTTCTTTCGTGTGCATCTTTAATGAAACTAATGCACTTGTCTTTATTGGTTGAATGTGCGTGGCAAACACCTATTTTAAAATTGAGCTCTGCGCTATTCGGATTAAATGCGTAAGCTTTTTCAAAATGCTCTAAGCCTTTTTTGTAGAACATTTCTGGACTTTTCACGACAAAGACTTGTGCGTTACCAAGTAGCCATTGTTCTGTCCCTAAGTCCAATTCTTCTTTAGCGGTTTTAAAACCGTCTTTGTCCTCTTTAAAATTACTTCCTTTAAATTCTACATCCTGCCCAAATGTCAATGATGCGATCCCAATGAAAGCTAATAGAATGTACTTTTTCATGTCTTTTCTCTTTCTAAATGGTTGATAGATTAATTTGAACAGTTTCCTGAGTGATATGCTTTAGCTAACTCAGACCCAAGCTCTCTCGCTTTTTGCCAATCTTTGCAAGCGCCATTCATATCACGCAACATTTCTAATGCCATTCCTCGATTGACATAAGCGTCAGCCAATTTCGGATTCAATTGAATCGCTTTATCAGCATCTTTTTTTGCTAGCTCATATTTTTCCTGTTTAAAATAAGCACCAGCACGATTGCTGTAAGCAGGAGCATAATCTCCATTAATTTGAATGGCTTTCGTAAAATCGTTAATGGCGTCATCGACACGTCCCATTTCCATGTGTGTCACGCCACGGTTATTATATGCGAGGTAGAAGTTGGGATCAACCAATAAAGCTTGGTTGAAAGAGGTTAAAGCATCGGAGTACATTTTTAACTTAGTTTGAGTTGTACCCATATTGTTCAGAACAAAAGTCAACTTTGGGTTCTTCCTTGCTGCCTCTTGATAATCCTTAACTGCTAGACTGTATTTCTCCAACATGCGATAACAAGAACCTCTATCATTAAATGCATAAGCGTCTTCAGGATCTAACATGACAACCTTTGTGAATTGCGCAATGGCTTCATAATAGTCCTTTTGCATAAACTTCATCGTACCATAATTATAATACACCTTCTTATTCTTTGGTTCTAACTCAATAGCTTTTTGATAGTCCTTTTCGGCGTTTAAAAAATCACTTAAACCTTGATAAGCCAATGCTCTTTGAAAAAATGCTTTGGCATAGTCAGGTTTGATTTCAAGTAAGCTTTCCACTGTTTTTATAGCTCCTTTATAGTCTTTCATGCTGTTTTGTGCAACCGCTTTATTAAAATAAGCAGGTGTAAACTTCGGATCATTATTAATGGATTCCGTAAACATTTTAACGGCCGTATTGTAGCTTTGCTTTTGAAAAGCAGCAATTCCTTCGTTATAGGCCGTTTGTGAAAGTTGAATCGCTGCGTTTTCCTCATTCAAATGCATAATGGAGTCGCGGTAAAACTGTTCTTCAGGTGTCAACTCTTCAATTTGAGAAAAGCCAGTAAACCCTACGACAGCGAAAAATAATGATAAGGCAATTTTTTTCATGTTGTCAAAAATTTATTGATCGGTGAAATACCCTTCGGTTTATGAAATAATCATGCCACCGACAAAATTTTGGTGAACACGGAATCTTTTCATGGTTTTAATTAGCTCAATAAAATTAACAAAATCGAATAGAATCGAAAGATGAAACCAGAGTTAATTTTCGAATAGGCTATTAAACCTAAGTCTTGAAAATTCTATTTTTAAGAAAGGAGTTCGATAATCAGATAGTTGATCAACCTGAATTACTTATGCAAATGAGCGAATCTTATCCATAATTTGATTGGCAAGGTCATTGGCCTTAACTTCAGATTCACTTTCAGAATAAATTCGAATAATCGGTTCGGTATTACTTTTGCGCAAATGAACCCATTCAGAGCCAAAATAAATTTTAACCCCATCAGTTGTGTCCATTTCTTGATCGCTATAATGATCGGCGACTTGACTTAAAATGTGATCGACATCCATTGTTAGTTCAAGTTGAATTTTGTTCTTCGATATATAATAGCCCGGATAGGTCGCTCTTAAAGCTGAAGTTGTTAACCCAGACTTGGCGAGTTGGGTAAGAAATAATCCAACACCTACTAGTGCATCTCTTCCGTAATGACTTTCAGGGTATATGATTCCGCCGTTACCTTCACCTCCAATGACAGCGTTTACAGCTTTCATTTTTGTTACAACATTTACTTCACCTACCGCAGCCGCATGGTATTCGCATCCTGATCGTTTTTCAGTGATCTCTCTTAAAGAAATCGTAGATGATAGGTTCGAAACTGTATTTCCAGGTGTATGAGATAATACATAATCTGCCACTGAAACGAGTGTATACTCTTCACCAAACATTGAACCGTCCTCGCAAACAAATGCTAAACGATCAACATCAGGATCTACAACAATACCCAAGTCAACGCTATTCGCTTTAATAACTTTGGCGATTTCAGTTAGGTTTTCCGGTAATGGTTCAGGGTTATGCGGAAAATGTCCTGTAGGCTCGCAATACAGTTGGTGCACTTTTTTAACACCTAAGCCCTCTAACAATGCTGGAATGAATAATCCGCCTGTAGAATTTACCGCATCAACTGCTACACTTAAATTCGCAGCAGCGATTGCTTCTGGATCCACTAGGGGCAAATCAAGAACGGCTTGTATATGCTTGTTCATATAACTGTTGTCATTTCTTAATGATCCTAAATCGTCAACCGGAGCGAAATTAAAATCCTCCTCTTCGGCAATGGACAAGACTTCTTTTCCGTCAACGTCTGAAATAAACTCGCCTTTTTCATTCAGTAACTTTAATGCGTTCCACTGTTTTGGGTTATGACTCGCTGTAATGATGATGCCCCCTTGTGCTTTTTCCATAGGAACAGCAATTTCAACCGTTGGGGTTGTAGATAAGCCAAGATTGACAACATGTATGCCTAAACCTTGCAACGTGCGAATAACCAATTCTGAAATCATCTCACCAGAGATACGGGCATCTCGGCCGATAACTATGGTGACGTCGTTACCTTTGTTTCTTGATTGAATCCACATCCCGTAGGCTGCGGCAAATTTTGTAGCGTCAATAGGAGTAAGACCTTGACCTGGTTTTCCTCCAATTGTTCCTCTGATACCTGAAATTGATTTAATTAATGTCACTTGCTTTGTTTTAGAATGTCAAATATATGGGATTTGAACCTTTTATTTCAGTGTGGGTCTATTCGCAACCAACAGTTTATCGTTGGTAACTATTGAGAATTATTTTTAATGTGAAATGGATTGTTCAAAATTATATTCGTATTATTGCATTGAATCTAAACGGGCATTTTCGCCCAAATCGTAGTTTTTCAAGCACGTATTTTCATTCAAAGAAGAAATCGAAAGACAAATATTTTATGACTGATATTTCAGCACTAAACGCTAAGAAAGTAGCGG
>JAURQI010000164.1 GCA_030836155.1 Crocinitomix sp. | reverse complement strand
TTTTGAATGATGCCATCCTCAGATATTTGAAAATCACATTTCACAACTGCTTCAATACCTTTGTTAGAAGCTGATTTAGGGTAACGCAAATTCTTATCCATGAAGGATTTCATGGCTATATTTCCTCCTGGAAAACCTGCTATTTGCGATTTGTCCTCGTAATCCGACACATCACTCACATGTTTTTTATCAGAGGGGTTTGATTTTTCTTTAGTGACCAATCTTCCTTCATTTCTAGATCCCGAATGATCAGCTGTTTTATCTAACTGAATTTCCATTGGTTGATCATAAGAAGTTTTATTTTCTTCTCCCTCATCGGTATAGGTCGCGACAGAAGAAAATATTGTTTCGGGCGTTTCCATGACCAGTTCTTCTTGACCTTGATTTAGCGACGCCTCGGATTCGAATTCTTCTGAATAGTAGGAAGAATCTACCATATCTGTTGCTTGCTGGTTTAACGGTGAATCATGAGTAGCTGCTATGTCAATGTTATCTGCACCAAGAGTTGTAAAATAAAGGACAGCCCCCAAACCAATAATAAGCGTACTTCCTAAGACATACCCACCTGTACTAATGGTAGATGCTCCTCCAGCAGCAACTGCTTGAATTTCTGCTCTTAGCGCTTTTCGCTTAGCCGCACGAATAAGGTCCTCTTGTTGAGAAAGTAAATCTTTCAAATCACTGCTTTGAGACAATTCTTTTGCAAACGCCTCCGCTTGAGTCGCGTCCATCTCTCCATTGAGGTATTGCGATATTTTTTCTAATTGGTCCAGTTCTGGTCTCATGGTTGGTTGGTTGAGGTTGTTGGTTCTGCTTCTGAAGCCATTTTAATGGCTTTTTCCATGCATTTGTACTTCTGTGTTTTGGCCGAATTCACAGAAGAAAACTCCATATGTTCCGCTATCGTCTTCATTGACATCTTGCGGAAATAAAATAATTCAAAAATCTTTCGACAGCGTTCTGAAATCGTATCCAAAATAGATTCTAATTGAGATAATTGCATTTCTTTTTCTTCATCATAACCGAGTTCATCCGCAGTCAAAATAAGCGTGTCTTTCCACTCCAGTTCTGGATGCTTCTGTCTTTTCCTCGCTTCATTCTTCCACATGAAACGATTGATACCGTAGAGGTATGTTGATAATTTAGAGGTTAATCTAAAGCTTGGATCTTCTACTTTTTCAACCAATAGGATTAAACTGTCATGAAATATTTGACGGGCTATTTCTTCGTCTCCACCAGAAGAGATAATATTTGCCTTCACCTTCGGAAACTCCTTATATAAAACCTTAATGGCCTTATTCGTTTTTCCCTTGCGGATGCTATGGATAATCTCTTGATCTTTCACGCTGTCATTATATGTCCAATTTTAAAAAAGGTAACCCTATAAACTATTTTGGGTAGAAAAACCTTTTGAAAACGGATAAATTTGGTTAATATTAAGAATCTATTTACCTAAAAATTTTTAAAATATGAAATAATTAACCTATATCCTGGGTGTGGGATTAATCAGCACCGGATTGTTTAGCTGCGGTGGATCAAGCTCTGCTTTAGACATTAAAGTCGAGGATCTCGAAACAGCTTGTGATTTTGTGGATGCTTTAGAGCAAGTGTCAAATGAAATGGTTTCATTCATAGAAGATGGGGAATTAAGTGAGGATGAAAAAGAAACTTTTAGCAAACTTGAGGATAAAGGAAATGAAATTGATGAAATTGCACGTGACAAATTTGAGCGTTCTGAGGCTGAGCAATGCGAAAGCTGGAATAAAATGCGTGAGCATTCAGATAAGTTAGATCCTTACATGTAAAATTCTCATGAAAGAATTATTTAAAATTGGAAAAGCTCTGTTTATCACAGGGCTTTTCTTTTATAGTGCTATAGCGCTTGCTAATGACGGTGCATTTTATGCTTCCGGAAATCAGTTGATTCCAATCCGAGAAACAACTATTTCCATCCAGAAAGAGATATTGCGTATTGTCAAAGTTGGTGATGAGTTGGATGTAACGGTCGATTATACCTTCTTTAATCCAGGCCAGGCAAAAAGTATTCTTGTTGGGTTTGAAGCGGCATCACCCTCTGGAGATGTAGATGGAACGCCGAAAAATGGAAAACATCCCTATATGAATGGCTTTTCGGCAGAATTAAACGGTATACCATTGCGTTTTAAAACAGCTATCGTTCGTGATACTTCTGACTATCTGAATGATGAAGTACATTCAATTAGCATTGATCAGGCTATGGGTAATGATTTTAATGTAAATGCGCCAGATTTTTATTACGTCTATTACTTTAACGCGAGTTTCAAAAAAGGAGTCAATCGCCTTATTCATCATTACCGATTTCAATTATCAAGTTCGGTGATGGAGCATTATTCTTTTCAATATATTTTGACTGCAGCTAACCGTTGGGCAAATAATGGAATTGATGATTTTACATTGGAGTTGGATTTAGGATCATGGACGTCATTTGATTTGGCCAAAACGTTTTTTGAGGACAACAATAAATGGAAAGTTGATGGTGTTTTGCGCAATGTTAGCGATAAAGACAACTGGCTAGAACTTTATAAAAATGGTGTTCGCGCCTTTGTACGCGCTGGAAAATTGACTTACCATCAAAAGAATTTTCACCCAAAAAGAGAGCTTTATTTAGGGAAATTAATGGATTATTCTTTAATGCAAATTGAATCTTTCAACGCCCAGGAACATCGCTTACCTTTTGATTTTCGCGATTTAATGCATTTACATAAAGCTAAGGATGAAAAGTCGTATAAAATTCTGCGAAACTTGCCTTATGCTAGACGCGGTTATATCTTTAAAACGGCATACATTCAGGAGTATTATGAACAGCAACCTTGGTATGAAGCAAACGCAGCATATGAGGCAAAGCAGACAGATCTATTACTCGAAGAAAAAGAATGGTTAGACAAAGTAAATGAAGTTAATCGTTAATCTTTGACCATGAGAATATGCACTTTACTTATGCTCTCTTGCTTATTGCTGGGATGCGGAACATCAGCAGATGAAATTAGTTTTGATTATACCGTATCGCATTATGGCGCCCTCAAGAATTTCATGCATGAAAATGATTTATCGGCGAAAGTTGATTTATCCAAGTTTAAAGACCATGAACATCTATATGGGCTTGGCGCTTTAGAGAACTTAAAAGGAGAAATTTTGATTTGGGACGGTAAAGCATATATGTCTTTTACGGAAAATAATACCGTTAAAATAGACACCTCTTTTAACCATAAAGCGGGTCTTTTTGTATATGTAGAAATTTCGACTTGGAAAAGTTTTGCCATTCCAGAAGATGTAAAAGATTATCATAGTCTTGAACTTTTTGTGGCAGAGACGGCAGAGAATCATGGAATAGATGTTAAAACTCCTTTTCCCTTTTTATTAGATGGTATTTTTAAAACCGTGGATTGGCATGTCATCAATTGGCCTGAAGGGGACTCTTTGCATACACATGAAAAGCATAAAACATCAGGGCCACATGATGTTTTGGAGAATGCCTCAGCTGATGTATTGGGATTCTATTCTGATCAACATCATGCCATATTTACGCATCATAGCACAAATATGCATTTGCATTTTAAGACCAAACAAGATGATCTAGCTGGTCATGTCGATGACATCCGATTGGATCAAGCTTCTCTACTGTTGCCGGTTATTGAATAATTAGCATGAATGATCATTGTCTTCGATTGGCTAATAAAGGAGGGGGCTCTCCATTAAAGGGGTTCCAACGGCTGATACTTTTAGCATCAAACCCGGACGCACGCATAATAGAGCGGTCGCCATAACGTTCGCGGATGTGATCCATCGCTTGGTATAGTTTTATCGTGTTGGGGTCTTCAAACAGGTTAATTTGATGTCCTCCTTCAACCAAATGACTAAAACGAACACCAATTAATCTAACCAATAAGCGACGATTATATAGCTTTTTGAATAATTCATTGACAATAGGTAAAATTGTATGGTCCGAAGCACTGTAAGGAATCTTTCGTTGCAAGGTATAGGTTTGAAAATCGGCGTATCGAATCTTAATGGTCACGCAAGCAGTCAATTTATTCCCTCTTCTCAGTTGAAAAATAAGATTTTCAGCCATGGCGGTCAACAACCCTTCAAGTTTATGCACATCAATGGTATCTTTCCCGAATGTGCGTTCAGTCGAAATTGATTTCCTTTCGCGATACGGCACAACAGGGGTAAGGTCAATTCCGTTTGCTTTTTTCCAGATCGAAAGCCCGTATTTTCCAAAAACTTTTTGCATCACATCCATTGGCATGTCCTGAATGGTAGAAATCTTTTTCACCCCTAAGTCACACAAAGCACGATATGTTTTTTCGCCAACTCCCGGAATTTTCCGGACAGATAAGGGAGCTAAGAATGGCTTTTCTCCCCCCTTCAAAATGGCCAATTCATTATTCGGTTTTGCCTCTCCTGTTGCAATCTTAGAAACCGTTTTATTAATCGACAACCCAAACGAGATGGGTAAGCCCGACTCACGCATAATTTTCGCACGTAGTTCAGAAGCCATTTTCATCGAACCAAAAAAACGATCCATCCCTGTCATATCAACATAAAACTCGTCTATAGATGTCTTTTCATATAGGGGTACCTCTTCTTTAATAATCTCTGTCACCAATTGAGAATACTTGGTATAAGTTCCAGAGTTACCCCTTAATACAATAGCTTCAGGACATAACTCTTTCGCTAATCACATCGGCATCGCCGAGTGGATTCCGAATTTCCTTGCTTCGTATGAGCAAGAAGCGACTACTCCGCGATCTGAAGTACCTCCTATTAGAATTGGTTTTCCTTTTAATCGGCTATCGATTAGTCGTTCGCAAGACACAAAAAAAGTGTCTAAATCCATGTGTAGAATTGATCGTTGCATCTTATTTATTTAATACCCTTCTACCACAAGTGTATTATACAAATCAACGAATTGAGAACGTAACCTATTTACGATCTAACTCGCTTCTAATTATAAAATGAGGCTTTACAACTACCAGATAAAATTTACCAAAAAGAAACTGTCAAAACAGCGATATAAAGATAACTATAATCCAGGAAAAGTGATCAAGAAATTTTGGTTTTCAGCCGAATTATCGCAAGAATGTGACGTGGCCCTGAATTTCAACCGGCAGTCCCGTTTTGTAATCATTATAAATGATTTTCCAGATATAAATCCCATCTGAAACTATACTTCCATTCATGTGTGAACCATCCCAAGAGGCGTCCATTTCTTCAGCAAAGTGAATCAGTTCTCCCCAACGATTGTAGATGTATAATTTACAAACCTGACTTTCATAAAAAACCGGCTTAAATATATTATTAAATTGATCTCCATCCGGTGTGAAAGCGTTAGGCACCATGACTGGGATAACTGGCACCACTGTGATCTGAAGCTGTGCTCGATCGCGACAACCATATTCATTCTCTACAATTTGATACGGATAATAGACACCAGTCTCAGCATAATTATGCCATACTTCTGTTTCCTGTGAAAAGTTCCCATCGGCAAAATAAAACCATTGCTCTACTCCATCAATTGACATGTCAGTAAAGAAAAAATCAGCATGGTATTCATCTTGCACTGTCGGTGCAACTGAAAAACCTGCCGTTGGACTAGGGAAGATTTCAATTAAATTCTCTCTGACCAACGTGAGGGTGTCGATACATCCAGAATCGGTCCAAATGGTCAATGAGACATCATATACGCCAACCTCATCATAAATATAGACGGGATGTTTTTCATCTGAGGTTCCTTCGCCATCGCCAAAATCCCAATCGTAGAAAATCTCTGTGTGTGCAAAAGACAAGTCTGTAAATCTAGCTGTATACGGCGCACATTTTAATTCATCAGGAACAGTAAACATTATTGAAGGCTCGGCAAATACAAAAACTTCTTGTGTGTATGAGGCTTCGCAAATTTCATAGTTTACAGTAAACGTCACGTCATGTGGCCCTGCCACCTCAAAAACAATATCTGTGGGGTCTTCTATATCAGATCCCAGAGGATCTGTATAGCCTCCAAAATCCCAAGAGAATGTCGTTCCTTCCTCTGGTGTTGGATAGATTCCATCGCCATTAAAATCGTAACTATTGTCAACAATACACTGCGGATCTGGCACTTCAAAATAAGCATCAATTGAATTTTGTACTACAAAGGTTTCAATCGCTGTATCCGTACAAGGCCATCCTGGATTAACAACCAGCATCACATCATAAGACCCTGGCTCAGGGAATGTAAACGTTGGTTCAAAAGCAGTACTTACATCCGTATCTGTTTCGGGTACTCCAAAATCCCATTCATAAAACTCACCCCCATAACTGTTATTTTCAAACTGAATTTCCAATCCATCACAGAAAGAAATGAAAGTCGATAAATCTTCTTGCTCAACCATCAAAGCCTCCAGTTCAATTTCACAGTTCAGTACACGGAATAAAAAGTCTCGAATGGTTGTACTGATCAATACCCCATCTCTATATTCCTTTACACATACTCCCACCGCATACAAACCAGGTGCATCAGGTGCAGCAACTGCCTCACCAGTAACCGCATCAATTGACATTTCGCCTAAACCAAAAGGGTCCTCTGCTGATATACCACCTGCCCATGGAATCGGTGTATAAGGTGGAGCACTAGCCGGATCTGGCGCTGGCGCGAAACTTGTACCACCATGAAAAGGTGTACACAATTCGTAAACCAACTCATCTCCATCAGGATCTGTAGCGGAATGATCGAATTCTAATTCTTGTCCTGCACATAAAACAAGCGGAGGTACTTCATCAAAACGAGCACTATTATTACAATCAGCTAGTCCTGGCGGTGGAATCACCACTTGCAATGTCAATCCTTGTTCTCCTGGATCTTCAACGTTAGTAACTTCTGGACCCCTACAGCACCGTTGATACGCTAAAGTGTACCCTGTTGGTGATGGAGGTAAAGTAACAGTAGCCTGATAAACGGCTTCTTGAATACAAATGTCGGTAGGCAAAGTAATGCAAGGATTGTCCAGTTCAGCATCTAATAATTCACTGCCTGGAAATGGAATAATAAAATTATGGATTTGTATATTATCCCCATTGAATACCGTTACGGGCAACATCATATCATAAGCAGCCCCATCGGATAAACAATCACGATAGAGCTTAACCGTAACACGATAAGTCGTTCCGCCTAAACAATCATAATACATTTCACCCCCAACAATATGCGATGCATAAAGCTGCGAAGAGAGTAAAATCATCCATATGGTGCTCAGTATCAATCTCAAAACTTATACCAAGTTAACATTAGTCGTCATAGTATCCAAAAAAAACAAGTAAACGGTAATATTTGTTTAGTTTATGGTCGTTTAACTTACTCATGACCAAAAACTACACCAAGAAACATCCATTCACTATACGTTAAACGAGAGAAGAACCCCTATTGTTGCTTTTATTTTTAAAAGTGAAAACCGAGACCAAAAGATAAGCGCCATTCATCCAGAAAAATGGGGTATGAATCGGATGTATGTTTTCCGAAAATATAACGTGTTTCAGCAAATAAGAAAAAGACTTTCTCACCGAAAAAATCGACTCCTGCCGCGATTGATCCAACTGGATTTACGGTCTTTTTATAGACCAGATTTCCACTTTCATCAGGCACGCCATATTCAGAAGATTGTGAATATGCAATACCGGGTTGAAAGCCCGCATAAGGCTGTAAGGACTTATTTGAAAAACGATAAAAAGCTCCTGCATACACTTGATGATTCATGGTAAATCTTGGGCGATCACCTTGAGATCCCATAAAGTAAAATCCATCTCCTCTTAATTCAATATTTCCGGCCATAGGGCGTAAACCAAAATACCCGTGAATTTGAGATGTGATGGTGTTTTCTGTTAAAAAACCTGGTGAAAAAGACAAAGCCGCTTTATAAGTAGGTCTTGTTTTCTCTTGCCCAAAACTATAGCTCGATAAAGCCAAAATGGCAATTAGCAGGATTGATCTTATTGACATATTCTTTTTCGCTAACATAAATCTCCTATTCGATAATTAATACTTAAGGTCAATAAAATATGCCCCTCAAATCCGGCTTCATGCGCTCCTCCATTTGACATATTTAAAAAATAACCGCTACCAACAGATTGCAATTCGTAATCTAAATGTTCGCCCAAATGCAACATATACTGGGCAGCAAATGACACATTAAACCGCTCCGATAAGAAAAAATGACTACCAATTCCAGCCTGAACAGCTGAACTCCATCGATCGATTTGTTCGCCACTTCGATCAACAAAAGCCGTGCTTAATGGGGTTATTTGATTATAATCAAAACAGTGACCTGCTATGAGATACGGTGTCACTTTTTGTGCAGTGAGTGGATAAAACAGCACAGACCATCCAATATGGGCGCTATTTCGAGTTCCTGCACCTTTGAGATCCATTGTAATCCAATCGGCAAACCATTCGGTACTTAGTCGATCAAATAGCTGCAATCTGAAATGTCCGCCCGTTCCTAAACCTGGAACATTATCATGACCAAACAAACTCGTAGTTGTCCTCAAGCCAAGCGAGAGATGCCCCTTTTCTATGTAAGGTACTTCATCTTGTGCTAACGTTGTCTGCAGATTTAATCCCAGAGCAACAAGAAAGATCATTTTCCAATTCATAAGCAGGTTTTTTAAAAGAAACGCTGAGTATATAAAGTTATTGTTTTATTCAGGATTAGCGCGATGGATGGCATAAAAAACAAACCCTGATAAATATCAGCCATAAAAAACTTAGAAACTTGAAACAAAATACAGTCGAAAGCGGTTATTTTTGTAGAAAATTAGCAGACATGAGCCGCGGTTATATTCGATTGTCCTGGATTACTTTAGTCTTAATTTATCTTGTTATTCTGGCAGGTAGTATTGTTCGAACGACTGGCTCTGGGATGGGCTGTCCAGATTGGCCAAAGTGCTTTGATCAAATTGTACCTCCAACCGCAGAAGATCAATTGCCGGAAGGATATAAAGAAACTTACTCGGGATATCGAAAAAAGAAAATTGACAAGTTTGCCAACCTGCTGGATAAAATCGGTTTTTCCGAAACGGCTAATGCATTGCGGAATGACGATTCTCTTTTGGTTGAAGAGGATTTTAATGTAGCACGAACATGGACTGAATATGGGAATCGTCTCGTAGGTTTTTTAGCCGGAAATGGAGTGCTTATTCTTTTCATTTGGACTTTAATTCGTTACCGTAGAAACAGAACGCTACTGGCCTTGACATTCATAAACCTTGTTTTAATGGGATTTGAAGGCTGGTTCGGATCCATCGTCGTTGCGACCAATTTACTTCCCTGGACGATCACTTTGCATATGCTATTTGCTCTTGTTATAGTTGGAATTCAATTCAAAATCATCCGGCTTGCCAAAAAGCAAGCAGGCACAAACACCGCCGGAATTAAAGTAGATTCTAAATTCAAATATCTCTTTTACTTTTCATTGTTTTTAACATTTACACAAATCATTCTGGGAACTCAAGTGCGTCAAGAGGTTGATTTCTTAGTTCAAGATGGTATTGATCGTGCCTATTGGGTGGATAGCATGGAGGGTGATTTCTTGTTTCACCGCTCCTTCTCATGGTTGCTTTTAGGAATAAATGTACTTCTCTTATGGATGAACCGAAAATCAAATTACGGAATACCAGCCATCAAGTATTTTGTTGGTTTGGTTGTCGTCCTATTCATCACAGGTGTTTTATTCTCTTATGCAGGAATGCCTGCTATCATTCAACCACTTCATTTACTGGTTGCTTCGCTTTTACTCGGAATCCAGTTTTACGCTTTACGTTATTTTGAATATCAGCGCGAATCTCTTATTCGCTAGTTTGATTTCATGATTCGCTTAGGCTAAAAATAGTGGCACAATCTATGAATTGTGACAAATAAAGGCGGATAAAAGCAGAACTTCTACAAAAAATAACCAACCTCAAAAAAAATTTACCGTTATTTCATGTAGGAAGTATAAAAAGAACTACTTTTGTGCCCTCTTTGTATTAAAGAAAAGTATGCTATTAAAGAAAATCGTTTTAAGGAAAGATGATGATTTCGCACAAGCCATTTCAGCTTGGGCAAATGGTCGCAATATTGACGTTGAATTGTTCGACGGCAAAGCGAACCTTTACGATATTATAGATTCTCTGGTTATTCTTCAGGAAGATCATAATGTTTCAAAAGAAATTCGTGAACTGGAAGATGCAGTTGAAAAAATTCACAAACCAACACATTCTATTGATGTGAATGGTACCATGAATGCAAGTGTTGCTTCATTGCGCTTTTGGTTAGAGAACAATAAGCCGCAGTCTGTACTTTTCGTTGGTGAAGGCAAATTACCTCAAAGCACGCGTTTTACGCAATATTTAGACAAGCTCGCAGAGGTCATCTAAAGCTTTTTTCCATCAGACACGCAAGTGTTTTCACCCTTACTATTTTTTTAGAAAAAGTCCTGAATAGAGATTGATCTCTCCATTGCCTTAAGCCATGGATAAACTTTATTTCATGCTGATCAACTCGATATCGAAGATCAGTGTTGCTTTAGGAGGAATAGAAGCACGCCCTTGCTTTCCGTAAGCCAACCAATAAGGTAAAATTAGCTTGATTTTACCCCCATTTTCTGCATATTTCAAACCTTCATGCCACCCTTGAATAACACGGCTTTCATCAACCTTGAACTTAAAGGTCTTGTTTCGATCTTTAGAGGAATCAAATTTTTTGCCATCTAGGAATGTACCTGTATAATGCACTTCGACTTCAGTACCCGAAACTGGATGCGTTCCGTCGCCTTCTTCTATTGTTACATACATTAATCCAGACGCTGTTTTTTTAGCTTTTGGAAACTGTTCAGCCATTTCTTTGAAAAAGGTTGCATTCCGTGTTTTTGCTTTTTTCGCTTCTTCCTTATCCATGGTTTTTAAGGACTTCTTAAAATACTTTCCTGCTTTAAACTTTTCTGCATCATCTCCAATACGGATGATTTTAACCGCTTTAATGATATCGTCTTGCGCAATCTTGTCAACCACTTCTTGACCAACAATTACGTGACCAAAAACGGCATGTTTACCATCTAACCAAGGTGTTGCCTTGTGTGTGATAAAAAACTGACTTCCATTTGTGTTTGGACCTGAATTAGCCATCGATAAAATACCAGGACCGCTATGTGTTAAAGAAGAATCGATTTCATCTGGAAAACGATAACCAGGCCCACCTGTTCCATTTCCAAGTGGATCTCCACCTTGTACCATAAAATTATCAATCACACGGTGAAATTTCAAACTGTCGAAAAAAGGTTCTTTAACAACAACCGTATCATACTTCAGTTTTCCTTCAGCCAAGGCAACAAAGCTTGAAACTGTTAATGGCACCTTTTCGTACTCCAACTGAATAATGATGTCGCCCTTATCCGTCTCAATTTTAGCGTACATTCCTTCGCCCAAATCCTGAGCAAATAAACCAACGGTTAGAAAACAAAATAATAAGGTGGTTAAGCGTTTCATAATCTCTTTTTTTCAATTCATACAAATATACACAAAATGCATACCTTTTTTATGTGTTGGTCCTTTACGAATTTGGATTAAGTATTCAATTTAAACCCTTAAATTTGCAGCCTATGGTATTTGTCACCGGCGGAACAGGTTTATTAGGCACGCATGTATTGATCGAATTAACTGGTCGGGGACATGCCATTCGGGCATTGTATCGGGATCCATCTAAAATTAGGAAGGCAGAGACCATATTCAATCATTATTTAGGCGAACCATCTAAAAAGCAATTCAGTAAGATCGAATGGGTTGAAGGAGATATCCTTGACATTGTTTCAATCGAAGAAGCAATGAAAGGTTGTGATGCTGTCTATCATTGTGCGGCCATGGTTTCATTTCGCAAGCGCGATTTTAAACGTTTGATGAAAATCAACAAGGAAGGAACGGCAAACGTGGTAAATGTCGCCTTGGACAAAGGTGTTACTGTATTCTGTCATGTCAGTTCTACCGCAACTATTGGGAAATCGACTGAAAAGGATATTCAAGATGAGTCCAATAAATGGGTGAAGAAAGAAGGCACTTCAAACTATGCAATAAGTAAATATAGTTCAGAGACTGAAGTTTGGCGTGGCAGTGAGGAAGGATTAAATGTTGTTATTGTTAACCCTTCGGTGATTTTTGGTGCGGGTGATTGGAATGAAGGCTCACTGAGTATTTTTAAAGTGGTTAAAAAGGGATTAAAATTTTATACTCCAGGTGCCAATGCTTTCGTGGATGCACGAGATGTTGCTTTCGCTTTGTGCGAATTGGCTGAAAGGAAAATTTACAAAGAACGTTTTCTAGTTTTCTCTGAAAATCGGGCTTATCGTTCTGTTTTTGATGAAATGGCGTCTGTTTTTAAAGTCAAACCTCCGCATATCGAAACCAAAAAATGGATGGCTGGTATTGCGTGGCGTATCGAAGGTATATTGGCTTTTCTTTTTGGAAAAAAACAGAACATCACAAAAGAGACGGCACACAGCGCTATGACCACTACCGTTTTCTCCAATGAGAAAATAAAAGAACGAATTGGAATGGAGTTTATTCCAATTGATCAATCCATTAAAGACACCGTTGATTACCTTTTATCAAAAGAGAAACTGATGATCTAGGCTTTCTTTGGTTGTTTATAAACAGGCACTGCAGAACAAGGCTCACCAAACATCAGTGACTTAACAATTGGCGTCAATCTTCTCGTTAATACAATAAATGCCCGATTGGGGTTCGGAACAGAAGAACAACCTTTCACCATTACCCTTACATCTTTTAAATGATCAAAAGAAGTTTGCTCGAGGTTTTGAATGAATAACGCTTCTTTTGCAACATCACTATTTCCGTAAAACACATTCTTGGCTTTTTCAAGCAACGTTGTGATCAGCATATAAGCCCAAGCCGGAACAATGGCGTCATTTGAACAATGTACAAAGACATTTTTGCCTTCATAGATCGTCCAGTCATGTTCTTTGACCCAGACACGGAATTCTTTTTCTCTCAACACCAATTCTTGCCATAACAAAGGCATCAAATCAATCTCAACGATTCCAGACGGCTTATTAAAATCAGCCAAGTCAAGTTGCTCGATACCTGATTTTGCAACTTTATTTACTATCTCACCTTCCATGGTACAAAGTTAAGGATTCCCTTTTGAAACAAGCAAGCAAAGTTTATGGTTCAAAAAAAATCCGATCATTCCCCCAAATGATCGGACTACTGATATGAAAAAAATCACTGAAATTTTTGGTTTCAGCTCTTCGATTTACAAATTGGCCAGGAACCAAATTGACTTGATCACAAATTTATAGACCGTCTGTTCTCTTACAGTTAGGCTAATGTTTTATTATCGTTAAGAAGATCTGATGAAAACAATTCAAGGATTCATTCGTAAATAGTGATGATCCTGCATAATTAATCTAATTTTGTCCCATGCGATTTGAAAGTTATCGAATAACGAAAGAAATAAAGAAGAATTTAGCTGCCATGGGTTTCAAGCGCCCCACCGACATTCAGTTTAAATGCATTCCTAATATACAAAAAGGGGAAGATGTTTTGGCAATCGCCCAAACAGGCACCGGTAAAACCGCAGCCTTTGCAATTCCAATTATCGATCAAATTCAGTTTAATCGTAAAAAGGATGGTCATAGCGGTATCAAGACCATCGTCTTAGCACCCACACGGGAATTGGCTGTTCAAATTGCGGAAGTTTTTCATCAAATTAGTCGCTATACAAAAGTCAAAACTTTGGCTATACATGGTGGTGTTGAACAAGACCCTCAAATCGACACACTTTTAGCAGGTGTAGACATTCTAGTTTCTACTCCTGGACGTTTATTCGATTTAATTCACCAGGGTTATGTCGAGACCGATACGATCAAAACATTAATTGTTGATGAAGCCGATCAAATGCTGAAGCTTGGATTCTACAAGGATATTCAAGATTTGTTACGTCATTTACCTAAAAATAGACAGACGCTCTTCTTTTCAGCAACCATTGATAAAGAGATCAAAAAACTAGCTTATTCACTCGTGAATAGCAAAGCAATTCGGATACAATTATCCCCTAAAAACCCGGTTTCAAAAAACGTCACGCATGCCATCACATTTGTTGAACCTGATCATAAACGATTTGTTCTCGAGCGAATCATCAAGGAAAACGATACCTTAAAATTTCTGATTTTTGTTCGAACCCGCGTTCGGGCCGAACGCGTCAAGGCAGCTATGGAGCGTGTTGCGATTCAATCTGACACGATTCATGGAGAGAAAGAGCAAGAAGATCGTTTCGCTGTTTTAAAAGCCTTTAAAAGTGGTGAAAATCGGATTTTAATCGCTACAGATGTAAGCGCAAGAGGCATCGATGTTCCGAATGTTGATTACGTCATCAATTACGATTTACCCGATAAGCCTGAAAATTATGTGCATCGTGTTGGACGAACAGGACGTGGTAATCAAAAAGGAGAAGCGCTTTCATTCTGCGCTGAGCATGAAAAACCACTATTAGAAGGTATCGAAGAATATATTCACGTTCCAATTGAGATCATTGAACTCAGTAAATCGGACATTGACCAAAGCATTTTCTTTTCAGATGACGGCACAGATAACTGGAAAAGTCTCATCGCTAAAAACAAAGAAGACTTCAAAAAGAAACGCAAAAAAAAGAAATAGTTTAGTTTCTATTGGCCTCAATATAGGCCGTCGGATTGAGATATCCTGACTTGTCTTTTGCATAACCAGGACCAATCAACAACTTCATATTGGTCCGCATTTCAAAATGCAAATGGGCCGTATAAATTTCATGTGCATTACCAATAGTGCCAATTTGATCGCCTTTTTTGACATATTGATCTTTCTTAACCAAGATTGTATCACAATGTCCATATAATGATTCGACCAATTGGCCATTCGGCAATTGATGGACGATTCGAATGACATTTCCCCAACCCCCTTTTACGTCATCAACAAATCTTACTTTACCATTCGCAACCGCGTAAACTGGATCACCTAAATCAGTATCACCACCTGTAAGAGCATTAAAGTCATCTCCCAAATGATTGTTTTCTCCAAATTTTTGCGCGTTGTAATACCCTTCTCCATCTGGTTTTCCTACGGGATAATCAAAACCGTTTGTAATAAATTCCTCCCTATAATCAAGTGAACTAGATTGATCAGGAATGACTGCCCAGCCAAAAACGAAAAATATCAACAGCAAGCAAAGGGGTATGTGCAATAACTTTTTCATAACGAAATAATGCACTATGCGTTTAAAAGTAACAAACTTTCAAATTGAACTTTAATAACATTAGTGGTGATGGTGTTCTCCATGTTGTTCCTCAGAAAAGGGAGTGTATTCATACTCGATTTCAGTGTACTTACCTTCACCCTCAATTAGTTCTAACTTTTTATTAATTGGAACATTATCAAGCGTATTAATTTCACCAGACGGCCATTTAATTATTATGCGGTCAATTGCTGACGCATCTCCTATACCTATTTCGAGATCGATACTATTTGAACCGAACGAACTTCCAGTACCGATAGTTCTAAATAATTTTTTACCATTATTCAGAAAAAATTCTACTCTGGCTCCAATCGCCGAAGTGTTAGACTTTGTCCCAGTTAAGTGTAAAACCAACCAGTTATGTTCGAAATAAGTATTTTCAAATAAAACATTCGTGAAAACATCTCCTTCGAATGCACCACCCATAACGGCATAAACATCTTGATCTCCATCGTTGTCAATATCCGCAAATCCAATACCATGCCCCTTTTGAATATGGCCAAAACCTCCAGCAGCGGTAACTTCTTCGAACTTTCTACCTCCAACATTCCTGAACATCCTATTTGGAACAACTGCCGTATAGTCTGGTGATCCTGTACCCACATAAAAATCAAGATATCCATCATTATCTAAATCACCAAAATTGGAACCCATGGCAAACATAGATTTATCGAGATTATATGCCTTAGTTTGATCTGTAAAAGTATTGTCTCCGTTATTTATGTATAACACAGGTTTTGAAATTTCAGTAGGTTCTCCCATTAATTCAGCACCATAAAAATCCGAAACTGTTGAGAAGTTATCAATATTATAGCTAGCAACAAATAAATCTTCATACCCATCCTGATTAACATCCCAAAACCAACTTGAAAAACTAAATAACGGTTCAGTTATGCCAGCTTTATCAGTAATGTTTTCGAACTGACCATGGTTGTTTTTGAACAAAAGATTTGGTCCACGCATTACCGAAACAAAAAGATCAGGCCAGCCATCATTATCAATATCACCCCAAGAAACTCCTTTTGCAAACACTTCGAGTTGACCGATTCCGACTTGTTGTGAAACCTCCGTAAAAGTACCGTCCCCATTATTCTGATAAAGCTCACATGGGCTGCTGTATTCCTGTTTATCCTCGTTTGCAATAAATAAATCAAGAAAACCATCACGATTGTAATCTGCCCATCCTGCTGCTTGCGTGGGATGATAGGATAATAAACCACTTGATTTTGTGACATCATCGAAAGTTCCATCACCATTATTGTGAAGTAAGGAATTAGCATGATTCCCAAATTGATTGAGCCACGCCCCTCGGAGAATTAAAATATCACTATAACCATCATTATCATAATCAGCATGAACACAATTTAACCCGCTAACTATTCCTTTCAAAAGTGCATCATCTGTCACATCTTCGAAATAACCCTTACCTGTGTTTTGATATAAAACGACATTCTCGTTTAAGCCATAAGCAGTAACAAATATATCGATTAAGCCATCCCCATTAAAATCCTCCAAACAAACACCACCAGAAAGCCCATTATACGCTACACCAGTATTCATTGCCACTTCATTGAAGCGCTTAAAGTCTTTTGATTCATTTTTTAAGGGTATGGACAAAAAATACTTTTCTGGTACGCCTGAGGGATACTCTCCAAGGGTCATATAGGCTAAATTTATCAACCATTTGTACTTATAAGAGGGCATTTTGTCATACATCGATTGATATAGATTTATAGCACTTCTGGATCCCTTTTTATCCACATGATATGCTGGTTCTTTTAAAGGCACGATACATGAATAGGCATTGTGGTTGGCTTGACAGTTTTGCTCCTCTCCTAATCGGAGATATGCAATTGCTAACAGTTCAAAGAGTAGGTAATTATTTGGAGACATTTGTTGTTCATAGGGAATCTTCGAATCAAAATGACTTTCTAATTCACTGATACAGTTTTCTGTTTCCCCCGCTCTTAAAAGTTGTGTACAATATTCAAACCATATTTGATCATACGTTCCCGGAGGTTTATTATCTAATTGTTTTTTGAGTAAATCCGCTCGCGATTTATTCAAATGAAGATAGTTTTGAGGATTTGCATCTGATAAAAGCCCTTGCAAATATTGGATCATTTCGTTAGTCTCTTCTGTTTGCATTCGCACCATAGTATCTTGAATATTATTCTGTTGCCCAAAAACAACTTCATCGTGTTTTTCAACAGTTTGAATACAAGAAGTAGTAAAGAATATAATTGTTAATATTGACAAAGCTCTTATCATACAAACAAAGTTAGCTCTATAAAATTCGATCCCCTAAAAAAACAATAAATAATTACGATTTATGCTCAACTATTTAATTGATCTATTTTTGTATCATCGAATGGATTGAAGATATAAAAACAAAACTTACCGCATCTGGTATCGGCTTCATTGAAACGGAACCTTATTTGCTTGAGTTGGAAGGGAAGAATCGATCAGTCGATTTATATCTACTAAACACCGGTGATAGCTTTTCAGGCCGCATTGAAAAGTGTATTCTATTGCACGAGGATATTTTTCGAGCTAGAAAAAACCATGTAATTCAACGTCTTGTTTCACTTCTGGGGCTAATCCAAAACCGTATTCATGGACGTCAGATAAAAATCCATAAAATTGATCGATTAACTGGCCGACAATTCATCAATGATAATCACTTATTGAGTGATGGCGGGGGAAGTATATACCTCGGCTTATTTTCAACGAATAATTTAGTTGGAGTTGCTTCTTTTTCAAAACCACTCTTTATGAAACATGAAGAGCCTGCGTATTATTCAAGTGTTTTGATTCGATTTTGCACCCTTTCACACACAACTGTTGTAGGCGGATTAGACAAAGTCATCCAGTATTATTTAAGAACCTATCAGCCAGATGATATCATAACTTTTGTTGATCGCGAATGGTCTACGGGCCTTACTTATGAGACGATAGGATTTGAATGTATTGGTCAAACGGAACCGCTAACTTTTATAATTTCAAACGGAGAACGAACTGTTTTGGGTAAAGATGCAGCAGCAAATGAAAAACAAATCATTATCCGTAATCACGGCAATTTAAAATTTCAATTAAAATGCGCTAAATAGACTTTTTTGGTCATTACTTTTTGACGTCTTCACTTTCTTTACGTTCGGGTCTTGGACCGCGTAAATGAATGACCAATCCGTTGAGGAAGTTTCTTAGAATTTGATCGCCACAATTACGATATTTGGGATGACCTTCTTTACGAAAGAATGCTCCTAGTTCACTTTCAGAGACATGAAAGTCTACCAGCTTACAGATGTCGACGATATCTTTGTTGGTTAGTTTTAATGCTACACGGAGTTTTTTGAAAATGTCATTATTCGTCATAGAAATACTTTTTACAATGATACAATAATTCAGTTGAATGTCACTTTATTTAAGTCGACTTGCGCCTTGTATCGAGTCTTTTCACTGGCGGATATAACTTACTAAATATAAATCCGAAAATCATAGCGATTAAAAACGACGGGGCTAAGACATCCATCTTATCTAGATACGGACCGACCGTTTCGAGTTTTTGGAGGTAAAAATTGAATAGCGGGACTGACAAAAACCCGGCGATCATAGCAGCAATTGCTCCTTTCTCTGAAAATCCTTTCCAAAAAAGAGAAAGGATAATGACAGGACAAAATGTCGCAGCTATGCCAGACCAGCCAAAAATAATGACCCAGAAAACTTGGCGCTCCGGCGAAAAATAGGCGATCGCCATGGCGAGTGCCAGTGCAACCAGCGCCATAATTAGGGTCACATAACGCGAAATAATCGTTAAGTCTTTGTCTTTCAAATCAGGTCTGAATATCTTTTGATAAAAATCCCTCGTAATCGCGCTAGAAGCAATAACTAACAGCGAATCAATAGTGGACATAATTGCCGAAAGAATGATAGCCACATAAATGGCCGTTACGATATAAGGTAAGAAGTTTTCTGTCATCAAATGCAATACTTCTTTCCCTCCGACTCCCAGAATAGAACTCGCATCATCTCCCGCTTCTGTGAAGATATAACGAGCTAAAACACCAATGGTCACAGCTGCTATATCCGTCAATAATGTAAAAATAATCGCAACCCATTTTCCTTTGTCAATTTCCTTTTCACTTTTAATGGACATGAATCGCACGTATACTTGTGGAGATCCAAGAAACCCAAGTCCAATTGCAGCAAATCCAACCAATGTAAAGACATTCATCCAAACATCTTCATGGCCACCCCAAATATTGGTCAACGCTGGATCTATTGTATTTAAACCAGCAATAATACCATCGCCATGATCCATTGTGAACCAAACGACAATTGGCAATAAAACCAGACCAATAAACATCAATAGCCCTTGAAATAAATCAGACCAAACCACAGCCACAAAACCACCAATAAAAATGTAGACTAAAACAATAACAAAACCAAGAATAGCTCCCCAGTAATAATTCATATCTAGGAAAGACTCAAATGCAATTCCAGTTGCATCAATCTGCGAACTCACATAAATCACAACAAAAACCGACAATACTGATGCCGCAATTATACGCAGCGTGTGTCGGGTTGACTTAAAATGACTTTCTAGATAATCTGGAACTGTTATAGAACCATAACGATCAGAGCGTCGCTTGAACCTTTTAGCCATGAGCCACCAAGATACAGCTACGCCTAAAACCTCCCCGGCTACTACCCAATAAGCCGACAAACCAGCCATGGCGCCCATCCCGGTTAAACCAATAAGCAACCAACCTGATTCACCAGTAGCACGTGCAGAAAAAGCTACGGCCCAATAGCCAATATTTTTTCCCCCCACATAGAAATCACTCATACTTTTGATCCTTCGTGAGGCCACGATACCAATCAGAAATAGAATTCCAACGTAGATCGCAAGTACAATGATTTTACTGATCATAGGGATTTTATTTTATGCGTTTGTCAAGCGATTGAGCTGATCTTCATGCTCACTTACAAACGTTTCCATTTGCTTGAAGAATTGTAAAATATCTTCTGGTCCATTTTGCACATTTATCGTCACTAACCGAATGAATTCCTCTCCATCAAATGAACCATATCCAACTAATAATTCAGAAGATTCATATAAAGCTGTACAAATATTTCTTGCCGGAATATCTTTATAATTGAAACAAATTGAGATCGAATCTGGATAACTGTAAACCTTATAATCATCATTATCTACAATATAATCTAAAGCAACATCTGCTAGATTAAACTGATGATCTACCATTGTTTCTAATCCCTTTGTTCCAACACTTTTCCACAAAGTCCAAAACTTTAATGCGTCGTTTCTTCGACCGCATTGTAAAGATGTTTTACCGAGATTAAAATCATCATGGTCTGTTTGATATAAATAACTCGCATCATTAGAGAATGAATCGTGTAAGTACTTTTTATTCTTTGCAACAATAATTGAGCAAGTTAGTGGCGTACCCAACATTTTGTGCGCATTAAAACTGAAAGAATCTACCTCCTCAATGCCATCAATCAAATGTTTATATTTTTTGCTAAACAAAACAGAGCCGCAGTATGCACCATCTACATGCAACCAAACATTGTATTCTTTGCAGATTTTTGCCAATGGTTTAATAGGATCAAAAGCACCTAATACTGTTGTTCCAGCAGTAGCATTTACCAATACGGGATGATAACCATTGGCGATATCTGCTTTGATTTGTGATTCAAGCTCAGCCGGAATTAATTTTCCGAATTTGTCGGTAGGCACATAACGTACGTTTTCCCGACCAATGCCAGAAAAAGCAGCGTTCTTTGGAATACTATAATGAGATTCTTCAGACGTATAGACCGTTAGTTTTTGAGCTAGCCCTTCTTTTCTAATTTTATCGTTAAACGCATCGCGCGCCATCAGCATAGACATAAAATTAGTCATGGATCCTCCAGTTGCAAATGTTCCATCTGCATTATGATCCCAACCAATCATGTCACATACTTTTCTCAGAATAGTCTTTTCAACGCCTACCATTGGGCCAGCCGCCTTATAGGTGTACATACTATTATTCATAATAACAGCCAACAAATCACCTAAAATCGCTTTACCATTTCTGCCACCAAACAACTGATTAAAGAATGCATTTGTTGACGTACGCGGTGTGGAGAAAACAAGTTCTTTTAGGCTCTCTGAAAACGCTGCATCCTCCATAGGATCTTCATTCAACCCTAAATCCAACGTTTCATACAATTCAGCAGAAGGGATGTGTCGCGCTACCGGATTTGTTTTCTCATCTTTTAATAAGTCTTGAGTAATTTGATTAAATATTTCAAGTGATTCTTCCATCGTTGATTTTGTCATAAAATAATCAAAATTACTCCATTTTTAATCGAAAAACTAAAATTTTGAGCCATTTTTAGATTGTTTTTGACCATTTTTCGACATTTTTTGATTACTTTTGTATTTTACAAACTACACCAACTAGACTTATCTAAAGACTATGCAAACTATCCAGACAATCGAACAATTAATCGAAGCCTTAAATGATACGGAGCCTTCCGAACAGGGAAGCGTTCTTAAGCGAATCGAAATCCCCACGGCTGACTTTGAAGCCTACGCCACTTGGAAATCTGATGGCTACACCAGAAACTGCATTGAACGTACGAATGAATTTGAACTGATACTCCTTTGTTGGGACGCTGAAGCGATAACTCCTATTCACGGGCATGGTGGTCAAGACTGCTGGGTCTATCAGGTTCAAGGTACAGTTTGCGAAAAGCGATATGCTCATCAAGAAGGTCAAATAGTCGAAACCAATCACATGGAATTACCTCAAGGACGCATGACTTATATGCATGACCGAATGGGATTTCATTCTATAATCAACCCAACAAAACAACGGTCTATGACCTTGCATTTATATGCTTCACCTATTGACGAGTGTCGCGTATACAACCTTGAAAAAGAAAGCTTTGAACGGGTGGAGCTAAGTTACGATTCAGCTCCTGGCATATCGATTTCAGCCTAATATTATTTATCTAAGATTAAAACCGTAAACATTTACGGTCTTTTGTCTATTTTTTTTATTCTATGAACAAAACAACAATTATTGATTCAATTATTTCTAAGGCAAAAGATAAAGGTGCGGAGCGTATTGCTGCCAAAACTAAAAATACCGAAAAACCAGAAGGCTTAGGTTATAAAGGTTCTCGCATTAGTTTTACACCTGATGTCGTAGCCTACTACCCAAATAGGCGTGATCTTTTTTCAATCGAGGACAAATTAGTGAAATCTAAATTACCTGAAACGATCTCCAGATGGATCCTATTTAGTTTAGAGGCAAGAAAAAGAAAAGGCAAGTTTTACTTAATGGTTCCTGAAAAAATCGAATCTAAATTTGCAGAAATCATTGATGAGAAGCAGATAAATGTAGAATTAAGATCGGTATAAATCACTTCTTAGAAATGCGTCAACCGAACGGTTGAATGAGTTATCATGTCATTTTAACTGGTCAAATCCTATTATGACGCATTCTAGCCCCTTTTATTCGGATAAACAATATATTATTGTTCGTATCTTTAGACTGATGCGATCATTTATGTCATACGCTATTCTGCTGGTCAGTTTATTTATTGTTGCACCGCTTTTTGGGCAGCAAAAAAAGAACTTGCGTTATAAGGCGGATAGTTATGACTCCATCGATCCCTCCATCATTCAAGCCGAAATTGATTCGGCAAAATCTTTATTTGAAGAAAATACGATAGCGGCTTTTGAATTGGTCGAGTCGGCTATTGCTAAGGCCGTTGACAATAATGCACGCAGAGAACTTGCTGCAGGATATGCCACATTAGGTTCCTTTAATATGGCATTGTCAGAATACAATAGTGCCATTCTGCACATTGGACGAGCTCTACCAATTTATAGCTCACTTTCAGATTGGAATAAAGTATACGAAAATCGGATGCTTCTTGGAGAATGCAATAGTGCGCTAGGTGAATATAGTTTAGCTTATAATCATTACCAAAAGGCCCATGAATTAGCAGAAATAGGAAATAAACTAAATCCTTCGTTGAAATCTCAAATTGAAATGGCAGGCGTACAAATAAAACAAGAAAAATATACGGATGCGGAGACCCTATTATTATCGCTTCGAAAAGAAGCAACAGCTAAGAACATGAATGTGATTGTTGGAGAGATTGATTATCGATTGGGCGAGATATCAGAATTACGCGGAGACGCAGCACAAGCCACTGACTACTATATGGATGCACAATCCAATGCCATTCAAACACAAGATAATGATCTTGTCAACCGATCGAATTTTAGAATGGTACAAACTTTTTCGAACAGTTCGGTTGATTTAGAAAATAAAAAAGATGCCTTTTACAATTCCCTAAATACATCAGCGGGATACTTTCAAGATCAACAGGATACGATTGCCTTAATCGAAACGAGTATACAAAAGGCAGACTATTTAACGATTTCAGGCGATGTTGGTCAGGCCATTGAAGAATTAAATCGTTCTGTTGAATTATCGCGCCAATTAGGTGATATTGAAAATGAGTTAAGCTCGCAAAAAAAACTATATGACGCTTATGCGTCCAGTAACAAACCGGAAGAAGCTGTGCAAGCCTATTCAAATTACCAAAACTTATTGGACTCTGCTAATAAGTTAAGGACTAATCAGAAAGATGAATTACTTCAAAAACAATTGGCGTTAAAAACTGTCGAAAAGGAAATTGACGTTTTAGAACGTGAAAGACAATTGGACCAAGAAACGATCCTATTGCTTGAAAAAGAACAAGAAGTTAATAATTCGGCACTTCAACAACAACGCATTTTGCTTTATGTATTAGGCTTTATTATCACTATTTTCATATTTATAGCCATTCTTGTTTATCGGAATACAAAAGCTAAAAATAGAGCGAACCAATTGCTTCATTTAAAAAATCTTCGCGCACAGATGAACCCGCATTTCATCTTTAATTCGTTGAACTCGGTCAACAATTATATTGCTAAAAGTAATGAGCGCGCGGCTAACAAATATTTAGCTAAATTCTCTCGCCTTATGCGTATGGTTTTAGACTATTCTCAAGTAGAATTCATTTCTTTGACCAATGAGGTGGAATTGCTAAGGTTATATGTTGAGCTGGAACATGAACGCTTTAAGGATAAGTTTCATTATGTGTTTGAAGTCGATGAGACAATTAATACCGAGCAATTTCAAATACCTCCTATGATTGTCCAACCCTTCATTGAAAATGCCGTCTGGCACGGCTTGCGTTATAAAAAAGAAGAAGGGCAATTGTCCGTATACTTTAGAGATCGAGGCGACCATGTTGAAATTGAAGTCAGTGATGATGGCATTGGACGAACAAAATCTCAAGAAATAAAAACGGTTAACCAAAAGAAGCACAAATCAAGCGGTATGCGAAATATTGAAAACCGTACTGAAATGATTCGCTCCCTGTTTCGCAAAAAGATTGATTACGAAATCAGTGATTTATCGGAAGGAAAAGGAACGCGCGTTATTATAAAACTATTTGATCATGAATAATGCCCATGCCCTATCTTGCATCATTGTAGATGATGAAGCCATCAGCAGAGAAACACTTGAAAACTACGTACAAAAATATTGTGATGGGGTTGAAGTAAAGGCCCTTTGTGAAAATGTGGAAGAAGGCCTATCCGCTATTCAAACATATCAGCCTGATATCGTATTTCTGGATATAGAAATGCCTTACGGTGACGGTTTTGATTTACTCGACCGTGTGCCTCATATCAATTTTGATGTTGTTTTTATTACTGCTTTTAGCAATTATGCGATTCGTGCTTTAAATATGAGCGCCACTTACTATATCCTCAAACCGGTTGATATCGAGGAATTGGTGACGGCTGTCGACAAAATAAAACAAAAGCGCCTAGTAGCAGATCACGCTTCAAACGAAACTTCCATTCAATCAAAAGTCTTACTAGATAATTTGAAATTAGCCAACGGTCAATTGCAACGTATTGTACTACCTCAACTCACCGGTTTTATTGTTATAGCTGTCAGTGATATTGTATATGCTCAAGCCGATGATAATTACAGTGTGATTCACCTTAAAAATGGGCAGAAACACGTGGTTTCAAAAACGCTAAAATTCTTTGATGATATATTGAGTGAATTGGGGTTTATGCGGATTCATAAATCGCACCTGATCAATACCAGCGAGATTAAAGAATATCGCAAGGGTAAAACGGGCCAAGTTCAATTATCAGATGGGACCTGGTTAGATGTCTCTGCGCAAAAGAAAAAAGGATTTCTGGAGTTGTTTAGTCGGTAAGATTTTTGTCCTATGAAATTCTGAAGAAAGAACTTTTTACTATCTTTTTTGTTCCATTAAAAACCTCAAAACACAAAAGATGATCAAAAAATTCTATTTACTTGTCACCTTAGGGTTGGCCTTATCAAGCACGGAAGCATTTGCACAAGAAGCAGAAGGCAGAATTCAAAAGCCTTATTTTATTGACTATGTCATGGGTCCATACCTTTTGATAGACAATTTACAATATGATGCCTTTATGATGAATGGCGCGCGGTTAGGATTCAATTTTGGCAATATGAACCGATTCAATTTCACTATTGAATACCTAGCGGGACATAATAGTGATGTATTTGGCAACCATGGTATGACACATAATGCCAACTTGGGTTTGTCGATGTATTTTAAAGAAATTAGTAATCATTTTGATCCTTATTTTACGCTTGGAGGTGGCTTCTTAGAATTTAAAGAGTTCACCAATGACGAGTATGGCATTGAATTACATGCCGGATTTGGTTCGTCTTTGCAAATCACCAAACGCATTAGCGGATTATTAGAAGCCCGTTATTCAAACACCAGCTTAATCAATGTAAATGGCCAAAACCAATTGGTGGTGCTTTGGGGCGCTCGATTAGGTTTCTAAATCAAGAGAAAAAAATTGAAAGGGCAATGCAATTAAAAGCAAAGCCCTTTTTTTATTCTACGATCACGCGAATTCCATCTGAATGTGACGTAAATTCAGGTGCATACATACATTGAATTGTTGCAATACCATTAGAAAAATCACCCTTATGCTGAACACGTAAATCATATTCAAAAACATAAGTCCCTTTTTGGATATAATCAAAGAAGAAATGCGTTGCCGCATCTTTTGTAGATTGATAATAACCCAAACCATCTTGGTATCGGTATCGACTTAAAACATTTAAAGGCTCTAGACCTGCCGCCCGTATATCCTTCATGTGAACATATTCTAGATTACGATCAGTACGTAATTCAATACGGACTCTTACTTTCTCACCAATTTTCAGTTGATCATTATCATTAATCTCAACTAATTTTTCTCCATCGGCACCTACTTCCAAGCGATACAAGTCTTTCTTTAGCTTTAAGTTGGTTTCAGCAAATGTGATCTTGTCTAAATCTTCAAAATATTGCCAATAGGCCGCTCCCCAAGCCACACCTTTGCTCTTTTTGGTGACGGAGATTTCTCCCATATTCGAGGTCACATCTTTACCTTCCCAAGCCGTTTTAAAATAACCTATTCCAGCTTCTGGTTTTACCTCATAAGGATTATTGACATCCGGACGGCTCGTATATTTGATCGGTTTTCCACCCAAAGTAATATTCACTAAATCATCGGATGCTAAAAGGTCTGACCCTTTTAATAACAATGCATAAACAGCTTCGGTTGTTTGTTTAGTTGTTTTCCAATGGGTCGTTTGCTTTTCTTTTAGCAACCAGATTTTTAATTCTTCAACCGAAGCATCATCCTGTGCTACTTCATCAAACATCTCAATCATCAGAGCTTGTGTTTCAATTGGAGCTTCATACCAATAATAACCTACATAATAATCCTTCCAGTACATCCCGAATTCCTCATGTTGAATAGAACGGTCTTTTAAGGATTTAACAATATCATTCGCCAATTCAGACATTTCGAATCGATGCGCTGCAAGCGCGATCATTCCCTCGGCATAAATATTAAACTTCAACCAATATTTAACGGCTTGATCTTTATAATAACCTACCGCTTCTTCTGTAGCCTTATCTAATGGAATATCCATAAAGTATGAACGGGCATAGAGGTATTGGATTTGCGTATAGCCAATATGTTGGTTGATTTTATAATCAGGATCCCAACGTTTAGCGTCTTTATAATCATCCACAATTTCACGATCTAAAAACTGAACAGCTTTGGTAATCATTTGCCAAACTCCTCGATTATTGTGCACTTCCTTAATCCCTAAATGATCTAAGTGCCCCATTCCAGTGACAATATGTTGTGTGATATAACGGTTTTCTTTCATTCCCGGGAACCAGGCCCAACCGCCATTGCCACCTTGCATTTTCATAATTTTACCAAAAGCTTTGCCCATTTCGCGAGACATTCGCTCCATATCTAATAAAATTGAAAGGTTGCGTTTTGTTTCTGCTTCACTTTTAGCCTGTAAAACCCAGGGTGTTTCTTCGAGGATGACCGCTTTTAATTCTTGGTTTTTTTGAAGGTTAGATAAAAATGCATCCGGACTATTTTCTCCCCACTCCTCAATCACCCTTTTAATTTTCAGGTTGCTATTCATGATATGCGATGCAATCGTATTGGAATAATAACGGGTAAACGTTTGCTCTGCACACTCATGCGGATACTCCATCATATATGGCATTGCTTGAATGGCGTACCAAGCTGGATTTGAGGTGAACTCCAGTGTAAAACGGTGATGTTTTAAAGTCGAACTCAATCCTGTTTTAGTCAATTTCTCAAAATTAAATCCCTTCGTTTGCCCACCTCTAATTGGCATTGGCATCGATTCTGTGACTAACATACGGTTGGATAAAATCGGTAAGACATTACTTTCACCATCTTCAAATTTGCCTGCTTTTGCGACAAATTTATAACGAACCGTACTAACGTCGAATGGCACCTCAAATGTCCAACTGACCACAGTGCTTTTCCCTTTTTCAGCTTCAAAAGCCAACGGTTGGTTCGATAATTTAAATGCTTTTCCAATAGGTTTATCGGTAAATGGATCATACAGAATTAACTGCGCCATTCCGTTTACATCTTCCTCAGAGATATTAGAAATTTTCGCCGATAAGGTTATTTGATCGCCCTCTCTCAAGAAACGGGGTGTATTGGGTACCACCATTAATTCTTTTTGTGTAACAACGTCTTTTGAAATCGTCCCAGTCTTTAAATCTTCCGTATGTGCCAATCCTAAAAAGCGCCATTTAGTGAGCGATTCTGGAATGGTAAAGCTAATTTTAACCTCTCCTTTCTCATTTGAAGTTAACTGTGGATAGAAAAATGCAGTTTCATTGAAGTTTGTGCGCGCTTTTACTTCTTTTACTCCACCCCCTTCTTTTGATTTATCTTGTTCATTATCCTCTCGTTGAATCGTTTGTTTCCTGTCATCCACATCGAAACTACCCGAGGCAACAGCAGCCACTTCTTTATTCATCGCACTGCCCATTGGCGCCGACTTTTCAGCTAAACCAACTGGCGCGTCTTCGTCAGCTTCCTCCATGACCACTTCATCCATAAGCAATTCACCTTCGAAACCACCTCTATTGTAATAGCCATAATTGTAGTAGTAATAATGTGATCGCCATCCGAAATAGTTTAACGATGGCAAATAACGACTTGGATAACCGACTGATTCATTCCAATTATAATTAATATTATATCCGTTATGGTATGAAAAGTCCACTGGACTATCCCAAGCCATTTGACCATAAAATGATTGATAGAGGTTCATGTAGAAAGAATTTGGATAAGCTAATTCATCCAAACTTGCATCGTAAAGTGTTGCCAATAATTCAGCCTCTTCAGCGCTTCCTTTTTTGTTTTTGATAGTCATCGTCCACTCTTCCTCTTGCCCAGACTTTAACTTGTCTCTAAAGGTTGAAAAAGATAGATCCAACTGTTTATTTGTATACGGAACGTATACGGTATTAGAGACCGCAAAATGACGGTTCTTCCGCACCGTTGAAAAATGTAAGGTCAGATTTCCTCGATATTCCTCTTTGATATCATATTCTAAAATGACTTGTTCTTTATTCAGGTCTATGTGCTTAGACTCAACCAATTCTCCATTCGCCTCCGCTTCGCAAAGCACCCTTACTGATTCCTCTGCCGAACTTACCAGCACTTGAACCTTCTCGCCAGGTTCGGCGGTTGTTTTTAATAAACGGACTTTGAGTACTTCATTAGAAGCAACCACATCCCCGTTCGGATTGTAAACCGTAAAGTATTTGACGTCTTTGACTTCTATCCCTTTTTTGTCTTTAGCAACGGATTCATATCGATAGACACCAGGCTCCCATTCCTTTAATCCAACTAAGGCTATGCTATCCGATTCTGCTGTGTTGAAATCTGTATTGAGCACTTCTTTCCCAATACCCCACGTTTCATATTGATCTTCGTTGCTATAAACGGATCCCGGAAATTTTTCCGCAAACTCAGCATTTGTCCATCGTTGTTGGTCAGGTCTTGACCATAAGCGACTATAAAAGGGTTGTTCTGGTGATCTTAGTCGATTGATTTTAATTTCACCAGCAGCATCAACGGATTGATAATTTAAATTATTTGTGCGGACGCGACAGGTAAAATCATTGCTCGCATTGAGGCCCCCAGGAATATTATTACCCAATATTAAACTATGAAAACCTACACGTACGCTTGTAGAATTAGAATGTGTCTCCCCATTAATATCCGTTACGTCTACATAAATCGTATAATTAAAGATGGGTAAAGATTTTGGATCAGACTGTGCATCAGGAATCGCCTTAAACGTCACTGTAAAAGAACCATCATCACTCGTTTTTAATTCGCCTTGGTCAACTTCGCGCGCGGGAATGCTCGGCCACCAACCCCACCAATCATAACGACTCCATTCTGTAGAACGTACAATGCGATATTTAACCTCAGCGCCGTCAATTTTATTTCCGGCAAAAGCTTCGGCAAATCCAGTTACTTCAATACTGTCATTCACATTGTATTCGCCTTCAACAGGATCCATTTCTACAAAAAATTTGGGTCTTTTATACTCTTCTACACGAAATGAGGTTGAACCGTCTTTTTCCGTGATACGCATTTGTCCGTTCAGCACTCCAAATGGTGCCTCAAAATATCCCTCGAAAGAACCAAAACGATTTGTGGTTACTTCTTTCTTAGCGACTTCTTGTCCGTTTACATCATAGAAATATACAGTCGTTTTATAGTTCTTCTTCAGTTTTCTTTCCTTCTTGCCTTCATAATCCACAACGATACCTTTAAAGTAGACTTTTTGACCCGGTCGGTATATTTTTCGATCAGTGAATAAGCTCGTTTGAGTTCGTTTATTATTGTCCTCATAATAACGGTATTCATATATGGATGCATCAGGATCATACGTTTCATTGTTATACGTAATTTCAAGATTATAATTCTTGTATGCAGCGGGACGATCAAAAGCAAATTTTCCGCTTTCATCCGTTTTAAAGGTGCCTACGTTTACCGTTTCATACCGACTCGAAACTGAGTTATATGATTGATAAGTCACCTTAACTTTCGCTCCTTCCATCGGAGCGCCGGTATTTCGATCTGAAACCAATACTTCTCGTTGACGTTTATTTTTTCTTGTTTGATAGGTGATGCTGGTTGACCAAAAAGAGACCATCGCAAACCCATCTTGCTGATAATCAAAACTGCCGTCAGTGGAAATGATCAAATAGTAAAATCCATGTGGCAATGCCGGTAACTCAAATTCTTGGCTATGCGGATTATAATCAGCGGGTGTCTTTAGGTCAATAACTTCTGAATGAACACCTTTATCTTTTCGGAGATGCTTGTAAAATTTTTCACCCCGATAATTGTCTTCCTTCAGTTTTTTATAATCCATTTCCACAATTTTCAGATGGACACCTTCAACATTTCTATAATTGAGCAAAAACTTGCTCAATGTTGACGGGTAAACAGCCTCTTCTGATTGAATACCCAGAGATTTTTGCATAATATCAGACAATAAACCAGCGCATTGTAGCGCTCCGAATGCATCTGTATAGGTTTCAATCGTTGCTTGACAGATCTCCGCCGCCTTCTTTCTTTCATTGCGTAAACTGGTATCACCATCGTGTCTAAATTGTTGTCCCTTAACATTATGAAATTGCGCCATTTTATACCAAGCCTCGGATGCATAATCTTCATTTTTATTTGCTTCTGCTAACCTGTTTAGCCCCTCATAATAAAGTGATTCATTATTCGGCAATTTGGATTTGTTATGGGCAAATTCTAAACGTTCTAGTTCTAAATAAAATAAGGCTTCTGTATTCTTATAGCGATAATGAAAACTGGTTAAAGATCTTAAAACGCGAGCAGCTAGAAAATTCGTGTTTAATGAATCGTTCGTAGCTGCATTAAATCCAAGATAAGTTTTGGTGTTTGCAAAAAAGCGTTCATCATCAATTGCGAATTGTTTTGCTGGACCGGGAACATCGAAGCGGTTTGATTTAAAGAAATCCAAAGCGCGATGACCTAAAAAATCGTAGAGGGTTGGACGCATTGCCATTTGCCGTTCAGCATAATTGAGGATGGTTTTAAAATCTGTTATCGACTTACTTTGACTCAATTCAGCATTAACTAACGATAAAGCATAATGTTCTCTAATCTTTAGCGCGATGCGTTTTAAATCCCAAGTACGGATATCTTTCGACTCAACATTCGCAACGGTTGTCCGATTATTATACTTCCACGTATTGGCTGAATAATACCCCCAGTATGCTTCAGCAAGAATAGAATGAAGTATCTCTTTAGAGGGAGATGGAGCCGCTTCGATTAATTCTTCTAATCGATAGATGCCCAAAACATAATCGTCCTCTTCTAGATAGGAATTATACTTCAGTTCAAAAATAACCGACTTAATGACTTGATTGTGATGCTGTGCTTTAGAGGCTCTGTCAAAAATACCATTCACTTCTGCCAATGCGGCACGATATAAACCTTTATCTTCTAACGAGTCGACCTTTTCCCAAGTCTTTTGATATACGGCACCATTTTTGTCTTCTTGGGCATGAACATGACCAATATATAGGAAGGCAAAAAGAAAAATGATTGAAATGAAGTTAAAATGAACCCGCATCTTAGGTAGTTTAGTACAATCAAATGTACAAATTACTTTATGAAAGGTTCAAATATCTTTATTTGTAGGTATTTCCACTGATGTTTTTTACAATTGCTTTATGTAAAATTGTTATGTAACTTTATAACAGAAATGAAAGTCGAAACAAAATTATTGCCCGTTTCTATCAATGACTTGAGAGACAAGTACTTTGATGACCTTCCTTTGACGGAGGATGAGGAGCGTGCGCTTGATAATTTTGATCAGTATCGACTTCAGCAGCTGAATGCTACAAAAAATGATGAGGAATTTAAAATAAAGTACCTCAAAATTCAGGCGATGGCCAACCTTTCTTCGTATCGATATTTTCTACATGTTGATCTGATTATGGGTTGATCGCATCATTAATTGACTTCATCAAGACATATTTCACAATTATAAGAATCATCACTTAAATGATGATCATAGATAAAAAAGAAAGCCTGCCTTGTCGATGACAAAGCAGGCTTTCAATATTATAATGGATCTAATTAGTCCAGGGACTATTTAGAGATTACCATTCTTTTTGTGATTTTTTCAGCACCAACAGTGAAAGTATAGAAGTAAACACCTTCAGCGAAGTCGTTTCCATCGATATACAATGTGTGAGCACCAGCTTGCTGCTGACCATTGTTGATTGTTTTAACCACTTTTCCAGAAAGATCAGTGAACTCAATCATTACGTTAGCAGACTCATTCAACTCGTAGTTGATAACAGCGTTATCACCAAACGGGTTTGGTTGGTTTTGACCAACAGT
>JAURQI010000163.1 GCA_030836155.1 Crocinitomix sp. | reverse complement strand
TAATTTCAAATCGCGGATCTCTTGGTTTGGCACATTGACTGTTAATTCTTCACTTGCAGGTTGAGGGTATATCAGTACGTTCTGATCTTGGTTCTCTTCAATTTCAGTTAAGGCACATTCTGTATCGCACCAGTCTCTTGCAGCTAATTCGCAGAGAATAAAATCATAACCAACTTTAAAGTTTCCATCTTCATCCCGTAAACCGAGTGTTCTGAGGTATTCCAAAAAAATCGGGTCATCCAAACCATAGTATTCGCCAAATTCGATCACATCTTCCTCTGTCCAATCGGTTAATTTGAATACGGTCAAGTATTTAATGCGATCAGCATGCAGTTCCCAAGCTTCAAAAACTTTCGAGTAAAATTGAGCTTGTTGCGCGTCGCTGCTATTGCACGTTTCAGAAGAGGCGTAACCACATTCAGAAAAGAATATCGGCTGGTCAGAATCAGCATATGCCTCAACTAAAGCATCAAAATCTTCCAAAACAACTTCAGGATCTTTCATGGTAAAATCAAAGGCTAGTGGATAGTATGTGGTTGAAATAATATCCGTATGTGCGTTCAACATGGCACACAGGTCACCTTTTTCTGGAGATGTAAGTCCCTCTAAAGTCATTGTTGCTCCTAGACTTAATTCTTTTGAGTATAATTCATTATATCTTGCTTTAGCATAGGGTACAATACTGTCCAAGAACACGCTGTACGCTTCGTATTCGCTTGCATCTGTTCCAAATAAAATGTCTGTTTCATTACCAATATTTAAAACAACTATATCTACGTCCGAAATATGAACAAATACGGTATCTAGTAATGTTTTGAAGCGATTAATGAAGGTCGGATCATCATAATCAACCGCCAAAAGATCTTCTGGCGTTTCTTTTGCCGTTGTATTGGTTATGGCAATTGTCATTTCGACTTTTAGGTCATAAAGCGGATAAAACCAGTTAACTAAATCAAGGTTGTCGGATAAAAAAGTACTGTCGAAAACACCAGGTTCCGTTTCCAGATCACTCCATTTAAAGAAATGATGAACTGATTCCATGCATCCAGCAGAAGCATATGCTAGCGCATCGGGATATTCTTCACCTTCAACTGTTTCAGCAATCCAAGCGATCATTCGATCACCTTTTGGTTCTTGTGCGAAAATGACTAATTGAAATAAAAAAAGAATGAATAATGAGATCGTTTTCATAGTCGGTTGTTTTAGATGTATTTAACGAATGAAACATTGTTTCCCCCTATCAACCAGAAAAATAAGCAAAAAAAAGAGGCTTTCAGTTTTGAAAGCCTCTTTGAATACTCGAAATTATAATGCTATAATACTTTAACGTTTACTGCGTTTAATCCTTTTCTTCCTTCTTTTAATTCAAACTCAACTTTGTCACCTTCGTTAATATCGTCGATTAATCCTGTTACGTGTACGAAGTGTTCTTCGTTTGAATCGTCTTCAATGATAAATCCAAAACCTTTGGAATCGTTGAAGAACTTTACTGTTCCATTTTTCATTCTAATAATAAATTGTTCGGGTCAAAGGTAGCATTATAAACCACTCCAACCTTTCTTTTTACGAAAAAATGTCATAATTCTCTTTTTCGAAGGGTTTTCATCAATGGTCTCGACCAGCAATTTTGTCTATCTGCATCGAGAAAAAAGGAATCAGCAAAAAGGCGAAGAATAGATCTTCTTTCACTTGTTAAGTCAGTCTAAGCCTTCTTTTATGCTCAGCGCTTAATCGTTGTTCTGAAAAGGTTAATGACATTTATTGCTAGATAATACGAATAAATTTATCGGTGAAATACCGAATTCTAATTAAGGCTGACCGAATAATAAAAATAAAAGGTTGGGTCAAAAAAGTACCTGTATGTTTGTGATGAATTAAATTTATGGGTTCTCGGAAGATTTAAAATTGTAAATTTTTTTCATAGTTATATAAGTTGGTTAGAGATCCGAGAACCCTTTTTTTTCATATTGAAATGATTTTTAAAAATCAGCTATTCTCTGTAATTCTAGTTATATTAGAAGGTGCCATTTTTCATGTAATGGCGGGTTTGCTTTTGGCTTTCATAGAAGAGCAAATATATACGCCTCATCCTCATAGTTTAGGTTTAGCATACGCCTTTTATCCAATAGGCTTAGGAGCATTTGGAGCTTGTCTAGGTTTAAGTCTAGGTATCGCTCTTAGGAAAGAAAGCGATCATAAAAAAGCGAATAAGTTGCTATTATTGGTTCTACTGGCTATTGTTCTGACGATTATAATATTAAGGACCCTCTCATATTTGTTCTAGAATATAATATCCGTTTTAAAAACCGAATCGTAAAAATAGGTGGATGCTCACATTTTTAGACCCCAGCTATACATTCTTCTCTCACACTATTCGGATAAGCTTCTGAACAGCGGACGAGTCTGGCAAATAAAAACATCAATCATTAACTAGAAGTTCCCTCCACTTTTGAGACTGATCCCTTTGCATACTTATCAAATGTTAATTGAGTCTAGATTAATTCTGCAGAACTTTACCGTAAAAAATGAAAAAAGTTATATTCATCACGGGTACTTCAAGGGGTTTAGGTAAAATGACATTGGAGCGTTTAAAAGCGCAAGGTCATATCGTTTACGGATCCTCGCGTCATCCAAAGGGAGTCAACCCTTACCATCTAAAATTGGATGTTACCGATTCAGCGCAATGTCAAGCAGCCGTTGATGCTATCGTAAATAGAGAAGGTAAGTTAGATGTTTTAATCAATAATGCTGGAGGTCATATGATTGGTGCTGCTGCAGAATTATCCAATTTAGAACTACATCAACAAATGGAGCTTAATTTTTACGGCGCGGTCAATTGCACCAAAGCATGTTTGCCTTACTTTTTGAAACAGGGTTACGGTCAAATCATTTCGATTAGTTCAATGATGGGTTCTATTGCTTTACCCTATTCAAGTGCCTATTGCGCGGCTAAATTCGCTCTAGAAGGTTATATGGAGTCATCGCGTCTTGAATTGCTGCCTTTTAATATTTCAGTTTCAATCACGAAAACAGCATATATTAATACGGGTGTTGTCATTTCGAACCCTGAAATTGAGTTGGAAGAGTATAAGGAGTTGCGGTCCAAGATTAAAAATATAATGGACTAGCGTTCGCCAAAAGGAATACCTCCGGAAAAGGTGGCCGTAAAAATTATGGAGATTATTTCTGCATCCAGACCTAAGTTCAGGTACAAAGTTGATCAAATGACAAAGATTTTGACCTTATTTAAGTCTTTAGGACGAGAACAATATTTTGAGAAACGCTTATTAAACTCGTTTAAACTACGTAGCCAAGCGAATTTTTAACTGAGGTAAATACTGAGTTTTTCCGTTTAGTAAATATCCTTAACCACATAGTAAATATTTTTGGTAGAGCGAATTTGATTCCATTACTTAGCTGTGTAGATTAAAGGGGTAGCTTTACACATTAAATTTATTTGTGTATCTATCTGGAGTTTAGAAACAGGTCCTGCCTGTTTCGTATTTGTTCTTTAAAATATGCGATTTGGGCGTTTTCTGATCTTGAATGAAGGTTGGTTATATCATAGGGGAACGGAGGCGCCTAAATCGCTATTTATTTTCCATTTCCCTTTTTATTGTTTTGAGATCTTCACTTTAATCAAATAACGGTTGGATTTACAAAGCTTGACGATTTTCTATCCGTTTATTCACATATTTATAGGTTAAAATACCGAATAGTAATTAAAACGACCGAATAGTAAAAATAAAACAAGAAATCCAGTCTATGTTCGGATATTTGAACTGGTACTAACGAGTACTTCATGGGCTCTCAGAGGTATTAAGTGGAATTATTTTCATAGTTATATAAGTTGGTTAGCAATCTGAGAGCCCTTCTTTTTCTCCCAAAAACTTTTACCAACTCGAATCACTAATTTTGATTTACCTCAACGGTTTGACTACCCAATAAGTCTTCAAATGTAGGTGTACTCTTTTCACCTGAAACTACGGCTTCAATGAGTTGTTTGATGTGCTGATTTGTCCTATCATTCTTTTTTATCTGAAGACCTTCATTGATCGTTTCTTGCGCTTCATCATTCCGACCAGCTACGAGCAGATTGATGGCATGATTGCCATGCAGTACATGATTTTTCGGCGCAATTTTTAATGCTAGTTTTGAGTACATAAGAGCCTTGTCAAGATCTTTTAAATTAACAGCTTCAACAGAAGCTTCTAGTGGTATGAGATGGTTCTTCGGTTCAATTTTCATTGCAGCATTCAATGTATCGAGTGCTTTTTGATGTTCACCTAACCGTTGAAAGGCTTTGGCTTTTGCAAAATAGCTCTGCCAATGATGAGGAACTTTCTGAACAATCCGCTCAAAATCTGCAATAGATTGGAGCAGGAGTTGTTCTGTTTTTATATCGAGTGATTTTTTTCGATAACCATCAATATAAATTAACTTTTCTTGTCGTTTAATGGCCGATACAAAGAGGTTTTCTAATTCTTGCAATTCATAAACAGATGGTTGATTTTTTAATTCTTCTATCGTTTGATCAATCCGTCCTTCTAATAAATTTTCGATTTCTTCGGGTTGCAGTTCTTTTACGTGAGCCGAATAAGGATTGATTACAATAGGACTGCCTTTTGTGAAGTCCAGTAAATCCTGACCTTTAACACTAATGACGGGTACTTTTTCTTTAATGACACCCTGATCGTATATGCGATCAATCGATGTGAAAACAGGGATGTGGCCAGAATCAAGGGCGACAAGCCTAATGGATGCCTCGTCTCCCTCTATTTTAGGTTCGGCACCATCGGTAATAACTATTAAATCAACCCATAAGAGTTTCGAGTAGAAATTTTCCCATTCTGTTCCGTCGGTAGTAATTTTCACAATCGTCCTTTCAAATTCATTGGAAGGATAATTGCTCTTATTTTTTCGTTTGAAAAAACGCTTAAGCATAAAAATTGAAGTTGGTTACGGTTGCGTCGTAAATGCAGTGTGGGATACGTAAATATATAAAAAAAAGAGATATGGATTTAGAGTTAAAGGCTTTCGAATTATGATGAATAGTTCTTTAAGAAATACAAGGAGTTCATTATATTAGTGCATCATCCCCCAGCTGAAGAAAAAACAAAATGTATTATGAGTAATTATCACATCAAAAATTTAAAAGAATACTTTAATGTTTATGAAAAATCTGTCAAAGAGCCAGAAGTCTTTTGGGAGGAGATTGCAGAAGAGCATTTTCTTTGGCATAAACGATGGGATAATGTGCTCAGTTGGGATTTTACAAAACCTGAGATTAAATGGTTTGAAAATGCCCAATTGAATATCACGGAGAATTGCATTGACAGACATCTACGCACAAAAAAGGATCAAACCGCTATTCTTTTTGAACCGAATAGTCCATCGGAAGACGCATTGCACATATCTTATGGAGTATTGCACGACAAAGTCAATCAAATGGCCAATGTCTTGAAGTCTAAAGGGGTAAAGAAAGGAGACCGAGTTTGTGTTTACCTTCCCATGATTCCGGAGTTAGCTTATACAGTATTGGCTTGTGCCCGAATAGGAGCAGTTCATTCAGTCGTCTTTGCCGGTTTTTCGGCTTCTGCTGTGGCTACGCGTATTGTTGATTCTGATTGTAAAATTGTCGTCACCTCCGATGGTGCAAATCGCGGAGCAAAAACGATTGATCTGAAAGGTATTGTGGACGAGGCACTTAAATCCTGTCCTGGTGTAGAAACGGTCCTCGTTGCAAAACGTATCCATACGGAAATACATATGCAGTCAGGGCGTGATTATTGGTTAGCTCCGTTGACTGAATCGGCTTCAACTGAATGTGCGCCTGAAATTATGGATGCAGAAGACCCTTTGTTTATTCTCTACACTTCAGGTTCAACTGGTAAGCCAAAAGGAATGGTCCATTCCAGTGGCGGTTACATGGTGTATACAGCATTCACCTTTAAAAATGTGTTTCAATATCGGGAAGGTGATGTGTACTGGTGCACCGCAGATATTGGTTGGATAACCGGACATTCTTATATTTTATATGGACCACTGGCCAATGGAGCAACAACCGTAATGTTTGAAGGGATTCCTTCTTATCCAGATTGCGGTCGTTTTTGGGAGATTGTAGAAAAGCATAAAGTCAATCAGTTTTATACCGCACCAACGGCCATTCGTGCCTTGGCAAAAGAAGATTTAAAATTCGTTGAAAAATATGATTTATCGAGTTTAAAAGTGCTCGGAACGGTCGGTGAACCAATTAACGAGGAGGCTTGGCATTGGTATAATGACAATATCGGAAACAAAAACAGTCCAATCGTTGATACTTGGTGGCAAACCGAAACAGGCGGAATCATGATATCTCCGATACCTTATGCTACTCCTACGATTCCGACCTTTGCAACCTTGCCTTTGCCGGGAATTCAACCGGCTTTGATGGATGAAAACGGTAAAGAAATAGCGGGTAATCAGGTGGAAGGTAGATTGTGTATAAAGTTCCCATGGCCCTCTATTGCACGAACAATATGGGGAAATCATCAGCGCTATCAGGATACTTATTTCAGTGCATTTAAAAATGCATACTTTACCGGTGATGGAGCTCGACGAGATGCGGCAGGCTATTACCGTATTACAGGTAGGGTAGATGATGTCATTATCGTTTCTGGACATAATCTAGGTACAGCACCTATTGAAGATACCATCAATGAACATCCAGCAGTGGCGGAGTCTGCTATTGTGGGATTTCCGCATGATATCAAGGGGAATGCACTCTATGGTTTTGTGATACTAAAAGATACAGGTGCAGATCGTGATCAACTAAGAAAAGAAATCAATCAATTGATCAGTGAGCATGTCGGACCAATAGCTAAGCTAGATAAAGTCCAATTCACTGACGGCTTGCCAAAGACGCGGTCGGGTAAAATTATGCGTCGAATTCTTAGGAAAATAGCTGGAGGAGATACGAGTAATATTGGTGATACTTCAACGTTGTTAAATCCAGAAGTTGTTCAATCGATTATGGATGAGGTGATTTAGAGGTCAACTTCCTCCATCGGATCATTTTGCCGATAAAACGTCCAGTCGAAATAATTCATCAGCAAAACATCTGTAAAATAGAAGTTCAGTATTTGCTGTGCTGTATAATTTTTGCGAGCCATACCCATTGCTCCCTCTTGACATAGCCCTACACCGTGTCCAAAACCTTTTCCAGTTAAAACAACCTCATTACCTTCTTTATGGATCGAGAACCATGTTGATTTTAAGCGAAAGTGCATACGTAAATCGCGAAGAGGGATGCCTAATTGTGGATAAACATAAAAAGCATGTCGAGCAGGTTGTTTAAAATAATAGATTAATGGACCGTATATCGAATCATTGACGGGGTAAGCAAACTGTTCAACTAAGTAATTCTTCCATTCATTAGCATCAATTCTTTTTGTCCAATCGGCTTGCCAAGAGTCCGTGCAAAAAGGATCAACAACACTTTTGCAATGCGGTACAGCTGTATTCCATACGAAATCGGCTTCGCTGGTTTGACCACCACAATTCGCAAAGAAATATCCTTGAGCGAGTTTCAAGTGACGGTCTAACATTACAACCCCTCTAGTGGCTTGAACTGCATCTTTGATGGTCGCTGTATGAATCAACATATTGTGATAGGCTTGGCAATGCACCCGATCACATAATTGAAATCCTTCTTTTCGGTGTTTTTGCAAATGCCCTAATGCATAAGTGCGACTCAATATCGCTTGTACTTTATAATATTCGATGTGTTTTCCACCGCCACCTTCGCTTTCAATGACACCTCCGAGATAGTTAGACATTTCAACCTGATTGACCACTTGTATACCTTTATCACCCTCGGGAATGAGAATAAAATCATTTCGGTATTTCCTAGATTTTTTTGAGACCGGCGATAGACATTGAATCCGCAAAGCATTTCCCGATTTCATTTCTTGAATCTCAATGCGACTGTAGAAGCCGATCGTTTTATCCGATTTAACTACTTTAATTTTTTGACCACTTCGTTTAAAGAGTATTTTTTGATCTTTCCATAAATTGGTGACCAATGTGCTATCCCCATAAATGGCATAATTTCCATCATGATAATCAATTTCTAAAACATCAATCGTATAGTCACGCATGACTCCAATCGATAATTCCTGTCCTTTTACCGAACAGGTTAAGAAGAGTAATATGGATAATACCGTTAATCGCATGCCGATTTATTGCTTTGTACGTTCAAAAATCAAACCAGCTACTTTTTCAGAAGCGCCTCCGCCTCCTAAAATAGCTTCTAATTCGTTGTAAGCAGTAAGTAAAATTTCTCTTTTTTTGCTAGTTTCAATGAGCGGCCCAAGATGTTCAATTATATTTTTCTCTGTCAATTCAGATTGAATCAATTCCTTAACCACTTCTTTATTCATAATGAGGTTCACTAAGGAGATATAATCGATCTTCACCAAACGTCTTGCTATGGCTACAGAAATCGGGTTGCCTTTATAGCAAACGACTTGGGGTACATGAAATAGAGCCGTTTCTAATGTCGCGGTTCCGGATGTTACCATAGCAGCATATGCATTATTTAGCACCTCATAAGTTTGATTAGGGATGATCTGAATCGGAATATTTTTAGCAATATCTAAATAGACCTTCGCCTCGATATTGGGTGCTGCAGCAATCACAATTTCCATGTCAGAAAACGCATTGGCTGCCCCTAGCATAAGGGGTAATTTTTTCTTTATTTCTTGCAGTCGACTACCAGGTAATAAAGCCAGAATAGGACGCTCGCTTAGGTTATATTTTTTTCGAAAATCAGTTTCTAAAGAAGCAGCAGATCTAAATTTTTGAATGGCATCAACCAACGGGTGCCCCACATAATCAACCTCCATTTCAAACTTTTTATAAAAGTCTTTTTCGAAGGGGAGGATACAATACATGAAATCCACCGTTTTTTTCAACTTGTGCACCCTGTTTTGTTTCCAAGCCCAAACTTGCGGTGAGATATAATAATGAACAGGTATTCCATTCGCTTTCGCAAATTCTGCAATGCGCATATTAAATCCAGGATAATCTATTAGGATTAAGGCATCTGGTTGAAATTTTAGTAGATCAGATTTACACAATTTAATATTAGTGAGAATTGTACGCAGATTAGCAACAACTTCTACAAAACCCATAAAAGCCAAATCTTTAATATGCTTGACCGGTTCTCCGCCATATGCGGCCATTAAATCACCACCCCAAAAACGAAACGACGTATTTGAGTCCTGATGCTGCAAGGCCTGCATCAAATTACTTCCGTGTAAGTCTCCAGAAGCTTCTCCGGCGATTATATAGTATTTCAAATTCGAATTATTTTGAATAAACGTTCAGCTTTTGCCGTAACCGTCAAATTATCAAAGGTTATAATTAAACCTGTCCATACACAAAATTACGAGAAATTGAGACCCCGTGTTTGAATTTCTTGATTTGAATTAACAGCAGGCTGTGGATACATGCCCTCTTTTAATGGCGGATTTTCAACACTTGCGCGCTAAATTTGTAGTATGAAGAAGCTTGTTTTTATCTTGTTTGCCTTTGTGAGTATCGCTGCCTACAGTCAGGATAAAAAGATTGATCAATTAGAGATCCTCTATGATCAAGGCTATTATCATAAAGTGCTTCGAAAAGCAGAGAAATTGATCGCTAAGCCTGAGTATGACTTTAGTGGTTTGCCATCTTTTTATAAATCACTAGCCTTGTTTAGAATGGCGAATGATGAACGTTGGTTTCGTAGAAATCGAAATGCGATAAAAGAAGCGATTACTGTCTATAATACCTTTATGGAAAACGAGAAAATTGAACATTATCTCGCCGCTCATTACCATGAAATTGCAAGTCTAAAAACCTATTTAGTTGATCTTGAGACGACGTTTTCAAGTAAACAAATGAAACCAGAAGCAAAATTGATTCAAGATTTTAGAATGAATCAGCTGAAAGGTATTCGTCCAAGGCCAGATTTTAAACCTACACAGGATGGGGATTCTGAAAAAGAAGTTGTTGCCGAAAATTTATCCGAATCAGAGGCGAAGCAATTGTCGTTTCGTCAGAAATTGGTGGTCTACGCAAAATCATTAGTAGGTGTCAAATACGTTTGGGCAGGTTCAGATCCTAATGGTTTTGATTGTTCAGGTTTTGTTGGATATGTTCACCGAAAATACGGTTTGGTTATTCCACGCACCGCATCAGCTCAATTGAAAGGTGCGAAGAAAGTAAAGACAAAAGAGGCTTTTCTAGGGGATTTATTATTCTTTTCTTCTGGTTCAGGAATCTCACATGTGGGATTGGTGATAAGTGAAAAGGGTGATAACCTGGTCATGGTTCATGCCTCAACGAGCAAAGGCGTTATTATCACAGAGATTGAAAAATCTACCTATTGGAAGCCGCGTTTAGAGGCTGCAGGGACGTTTATATAATTGTTTCATTCAAAATTTACTCGAAAAGAATAGTTTGGTTCGATTCAAAGAGGGTGAATTAATTGAGCAGATCAAAACCCAAACCGCATGGAAACTGAAATTTTAGAAGAATCATCCGAGCATCAAACCTCCAGCATGATGGAGGCCATAAAATGGTGGGAAAAAAGACGCGTCTGGTTCAATGTTGCTGTTGGCTTGTCAGGATTGATCAGCATCCTTTTTCTGTTTCCTATGTTTAACCTGTATGATATTTTGGGAATCATCTTCTATGGAATTGCTGCGAATGTTTTTTATTCTTTTGGTTTTGTATTGGAAGCGTTGAACCTACATTATCTGAATGGAAGGATTGAGATGTCTAAATATAGAATGGCGCTCTTTTTGATTGGAACCTTATTCAGTTGTTTGGTCACCTTTGTGGGTGGTATTGTTTACTATTCCTTGGCGACGTCGCCATTTTAATGGAATCTTTGATCAAGAGAGGTATTGTTTTATATCGGAGGTGTTTCAGCAATTACTTAAGTTTATTTCAAAACAATCAAAAGGATCGTCTCGATAAGGAAAATAGATTTCTCCACATTTTTTATAACCTCTGTTTTGATAGAACTTCAATGTTCTTGGATTCTGACTATAGGCATCCAATCGAATTGATTGATATTGATTCTTTTTGGCGAACACTTCAATATAATCCATGAGTTTGCGAGCAATGCCTTTTCCTTGAAATTGTGGATGAACAGCTAAACGATGGATTACGCCTATTTTTCCTTTTGTGAATTCCCATTCAACATCAATGTATTCAGGAGATTGATTTTCGTCAAACACAACAATGCCGGCTAAGTTACCTTCAATTTGGACGATGTACAGTGATTGGCTAAACAGGTCTTTTTGAACATCTTTCAATAATGGGTAATTCTCATTCCATTGGGCGATGCCTTGGTCGCGCATATCAGCAGCGCAGGCTTGAAGTAAGCTAAAAATTGTTTCTAATTGATCGGGTTTTCCTTTGATGATCTTCATCTATATCAATCCTTTACGTTTTCTTAGGAATCGATCAATAATCAAGAAAAACATAAAATTAAAATGCTAGGGTAGCTCGAATGCCATCAGCGACCTTCTCTGCATTGGTCAATAACGTTGCTTCTAATATCGAATTTAATGGTATTGCTGGTGTATCAACCGAGCCAACAACTTCAATTGGCGCATCTAATTGGGTAAAGCAATTCTTTTGAATTTTTGCAGCAATACTCAAACTGAACGTAGCCTCAATAGATTCTTCAGTCACCACAACACATTTACTGTGCTTGTCGACAGCCTCGAAGACCATTTCCTCATCCCATGGACTTAATGTTCTTAAGTCAATAATCTCAATATGTCCTTCAAATTCTTGAGCCGCTTCCAATGCCCAATATACGCCACGACCATAGGTCACGACTACACAAGATTCCCCAGCTGCAATTTTATCTTCATCAGCGGCAAGCACTTGACGTCCTTTACCGAATGGAATAACATAATCTTCAGAAGGTTCAATTGTCATTGCGCCTTCTGTACCTTTAATTTTACTCCAATACAATCCTTTATGCTCTAACATAACAATTGGATTCGGATCATAAAAAGCCGATTTCATTAATCCTTTTAAGTCAGCTCCAGTTGAAGGGTATGCCACTTTAATTCCGCGGATATTTGTAACGACCGACTCTACACTAGAAGAGTGATAAGGTCCACCACTACCATAAGCGCCAATAGGAACACGAATAATAGCACTTACGGGCCATTTTCCGTTTGATAGATAATAAGATCGACTAACTTCAGTAAACAATTGATTGAGTCCTGGCCAGATATAATCGGCAAACTGAACTTCCACAATAGGCTTGAGACCAACTGCAGACATACCAACCGTACTACCAATGATAAAAGCTTCTTGGATAGGTGTGTTAAAAACACGTTCATCTCCAAATTGTTGCGCTAACGTTGCTGCTTCACGGAAAACGCCTCCTAATCGTCCCCCAACATCTTGTCCATAAAGCAATGCTTCTGGATGTTTAGCTAATAGCTCTCGAATACCAAATAGAGCACTGTCTACCATAACGGTCGGCTTTTTGCCAGCAGGCTCACGGTCTCCTTTTTCCTCTGTAATTGGAGTCGGAGCAAAATAAAAATCAGTTAAATTTTCCGGATCTGGATCAGGTGAATTGAAGGCTTTTTCATAGTCTTCATCAACCTTGTCTTTAATTTCTTTTTCGATTGCGTCAATCTCCTCGGCTTTAACACCGGCGCTTATAGCAAGTTCTATGATTTTTGGATAAGGATCTTTTTTAGCCGCTTCTTCCAAATCATCACGGTACCATTCCTTACGAACACCAGAAGTGTGGTGATTTAATAATGGAACTTTTGCGTGAATTAAAAATGGACGTCTTTCTTTTCGGATCTTGCCCAAAACTCTTTTTATTGTTTGATAACAAAGATCAAAATCTGTTCCGTCAATGGTAACGACTTCCAGTCCTTTAAAACCTTGAGCGTAAAAACTAATATCTTGAGCTCTGATTTCCTCAGCATTTGCAGAAATATCCCATTCATTATCTTGCACTAAATATAAGATCGGAAACTGTTTTAAGGCAGCCATTTGAAAAGCTTCAGAAACTTCGCCTTCTGTGCAGGATGCATCTCCTAATGAACACACGACTACAGGGTCTTCTCCATTATAATCCTCTGCTAAACCCTGATTTTCCTTGTATTGAATTCCCATGGCTACACCGGTTGTTGGAATAGCCTGCATTCCAGTTGCCGAGCTTTGGTGCGGAATCTTCGGCATATTGTCACGATCTAAACTCGGGTGCGAATAATATGTTCGTCCGCCTGAGAAAGGATCATCTTTTTTAGCAAATACTTGCAACATAATCTCCCAAGGCTCCATTCCGATTCCTAATAAAATAGAATCATCTCTATAATAAGGAGCAACCCAATCCTGCGGGTTTAATTGCATCCCTAAAGCCAATTGAATTGCCTCGTGACCGCGAGAAGTAGCGTGGACATATTTGGATGTCACTTTTGCATTTTCCTCATATTTTTCAGCCATTGTTTTAGCTGTACACATGAGTCTAAACCCTTCTAAAATATCCTTCTTGCTTGTTTTTGCTTTCTTCACTTTTTTACGCGCCACTGTGTCCGACATAGTTATTTGCTAAAATTTGATACGGGCGCAATTTACAAATTTTAGGCTAGAATGGCATTGTCTAAATGGGATAAAGCGACCGAGGTTTGCTCGATTCTTCCAATCTAGCTCTAGATAGAGACGATGTAAGAAGTATGACCGTGTGAAATGGAATAAGCTAGAACTATCGGTCTAGTTTTTGTTGCTTAAGGCTTATATAGGATTTCTGCCTTTTGTGTAGTAATAACAGTGGGTGCGATTATAATTCCTATTTTTACGACAATTCAAATAATAAATATGAAAAATCTATTTCTCTTTTTGCTGCTAGGTGCAGTTTCAGGTCAGTTAATTGCGCAAGACCAGCTCACGTTGGAAGATGCGGTGATGAATCAATATCGGAAGTATTATCCAGCAAACACGACGATGTTTAACTGGGTTCCAGGTACTGAAACGTATTCTTTTTTGTCAGCGGATTATCAAACCTTGCTTAGTGGCAATGTGAAAAATGATAAAACAAAAGATATCATTACAACGGCCCAGCTGAACAAAGCAACAGGGAAGTCTTTTCGTTATGTAAATGTGATTGCATGGAAAGATGCTTCTCATTTCTACACGAGCGCTGAGAATCAATACTTTTTAGTGAATACTGAAGATAAGACGGCTGAAACTGTCGCGTCATTTCCGGGGCAAGCCGAAAATACAGATCTATCTACAGCATCTGGGAATCTAGCGTATACAGTGGAGAATGATGTCTATGTTTCAACGGCATCCTATCCAATTGGACGAGATGAAAATGGTCTTT
>JAURQI010000162.1 GCA_030836155.1 Crocinitomix sp. | reverse complement strand
TGATTGATCATACTGAAGTGGTTCCATTTTTTTACTTCGTTTTTTGGCCAGTGTAGATACACAATTCGGTGAATTTGGACATGGATCTAGACTTGACTTGTCCTGGGCAGCCAAATTTTGGAAGAGTAGAATGGTAGATAGCGACAATATGATTTTTGGTAAGTACTGCATTCAGCATGATTTATGACCGGAAAAGAATAAGTTATTCTTCTTTTCCAAAATTTTCCCTTAAGTTATACTCCTGAGAGATACCACCAGTGATGCGCATCAAATCATAATGCGTCTGCAATAATTCAAAGAGGCGATCATAATAAGAGAGAATGGCTTGTTGGTAGCTCAATTTGATGTCATTGAGGTTAAAAACATTAATCAAACCGAGTTCATATTTATCTTTTCCTAAATCCCATAGCTTTACGGCATGATCAATTCGTTGTCGAGACATTTGTTCCACTTTCTTGCGGACACTATACAGTTCATAGATCCCTTTTAATTGGTGCGTTAGGCTCTGCTGGAGCTGTTCAATTTGCAATCCGGCCATATCACGTTGGATCATTGCAATTTCACTATTTCGTTTTCGATTCCAGCCCTGAAATATATCATAACGTACATTAATGGTACCTGTATTCACCCATGCGTTGGTTGACGCCGAGAATCCTTCATCTCCAAACAAACGGAAATATCCAACAGATGGTGTTGTACTCATATTTAAGGTGACAATAGGGTAGAAGGCACTCTTTTGTGCTCTTAAGTTCAATTCTTGCAATTCATAATTAATGTATTGATTTTGCAAGTTTTGATTGTTGGCTACCATCTGCGACTTTAAACTTTCAAAAGCTTCTAGATTGGCATCAAACTCTAATGAGTCGGTTAATTGATATTTCTGTTCAATATCTGTTTCCGCCATTAATAAATTGAGATTGCGTTGTGCATTGGCATAAGAGAGCTCTTGTAGAATGAAATTTGTGGAGTCGGTTAAGATCTGGTTTTCAAATTCGAGCAAATCAAAACTTGTACTGATACCCACCTCGTTTTTCAGGCGATGGTAATTTAGCTTTTTAAGAGAATAGGCCAATAAGTCTGCTAAAACATCTAGTTTACGATCTTGTACAAGCGCCGTATAATAGGCCAGAATCACATCATAGATGGTGTTTTCAATGACAATGATTCCGTTTCCTTTTGTTTGCAATTGCAATTGATCAAATCGCTCTTTATTGATCTGAACACCAAAGCCGCTAAAAATGGTCCAACTCATGTTCAGGGAAGCTTGGAAATTATCACTAAAAAGTACGCCCGGGAAGAAGGTTGCAGGGTTATTCGTATTGTCTTGTAATGAAGCCGTATTGCCTAAGTTGATGCTGAAGGTTGGAATCATTCCTGCTTGCCCCCAAGAATTCTGAAGAGCAGAGACTTCGTAATTACCAGTAACTAATTGAATATCGTAGTTGTTGCGCAGTGCTTTCTCAATTGCTTGAAAAACGCTCAATTCTTCTTGGGCCGTTGAGCTGTATGTGAATAATATACAACAAGACAGGGTTAATATTTTAAATAGGCTTTTCATTATTCGCTTATTTGTCGTTCTTTCTGGTGTTCTAGGTTTAATAGGGCAGGCTCTACTGTTCTTCCATTCGGAAACACTTCTTTACGCCAAATAAAGCGTAAGACTTTTTCAAAGGCTTTTAGTGGGAATACAGCAATTAATAATACGCCACCAATAAATAAAATCAGGCCAATGAATAAGGCCGTCATACTTGGTTCTTCGCTGGAAATTTGATTCATGAACGTGTTGATACCAACCATCGTCAAAACAACGGAAAGGACATAAAACCAAATCGTCACCACCATTCGCATCATTTTTGGCGCACCTTTTCCGATCATCATGAGTTCATTGCCGATTACACCTTTTTCTTCTTTTTGCTCTGGTACTGGATGCCAAATACGGTTCCAAGCTCTTCGCATATCATTGTGAACAAGAATGATGGCAGGGAAGAAAAAGAGAATAAACACCGTTCCGAAAATTAAACCAAAGGCAATGGAAACCGCCATTGGAATTAAGAACTGCGCTTGGAATGACGTTTCCAAAATCAACGGCAATAATCCAGCAACAGTAGTAACCGAGGTTAGTAGAATAGGACGGAACCGCGATTTTGCCGCATCCGTAACAGCATCCCAAGTGCTCATTCCATTTAATAGGTTTCGGTTGTAGGTATCCAGAAAGACGATTGAGTCGTTAATTAAGATTCCTATTAAGGCAATCATCCCAAAAGCACTCAATATAGAGACTGGTAGACCAATAATCGAATGCCCTAGAATTCCGCCTGCAACACCTGCCGGAATAACTAATAGGATCAACAACCCTTGCCATACAGATTCAAAATTCAATGACATAATGAGAATCATGATTACAAATAGAATCGCCACATTAATTTGCATCGAAGCGAGTGCTTTGGTACTTCTTTCTCCTTGCCCACGTTGTACTAATTCAACATCAGGAAATTCTGCCATGATTTTAGGAATGACTTCATCCGTTATACGTCCGTTGATATCGCCTACTTTCGTGGGGTCATCAACCTTTGCATCGACAACAATCTCACGTCTTCCATCACGTCGTTTTAAACTTACTGGTCCACGTTGAATGGTGTAAGTGGCTAATTCGGTTAAGGGTATTTGTTTTCCGTCTGCACTTTTAATGCGCATATTGTTTAAATCAAATTCATCTTGACGGTCTTGACGATCATAACGTACCCAAATCTTTACTTCATCCGTTCCGACAATCACACGCTGTGCCTCTTGACCAAATACACCTTGCCTTACTTGTTTTGTAACTTCAAAAATACCGAGTCCATAAAAATCGGCCTCTGGTTTCATTTCCAGATTAATTTCTTTACGACCAAGTGGTTCATTGTCTTTTACATTACTGACTAGTGGCAATTCAGCGATATACCCTTTAAACTTTTCAGTCGCTCGGTGAATTTGCTCATCGTCATTGCCTGAGATCGAAAATTCAATATCCTTACCAAAGGTCTGAAATCCTGAGCCTAAAAAGACATTCGACGCTAAGGCCGTATTGTCAATCGTTTGAATTTTCTCGTTGACTCTCGCCATGAGTGAATCAACCGGTGTTTTTTTACCTTCACCATCAATGACCATAGTAATCGCTCCCGTATGAAATCCAGCTTCACCAATACTCTGGGAAGCACCCAATAAGATGGAGTAGTCAGAAAGCAATGTATCACCAGTTGCTTCTGCCAATTCCTGATTGGCTTCGATCACCATAATCTCAGCTTTGTTTAGCCAAGCTTTAGTGATGTCTTTTCCAGTCCCTTGCTCAAAAGCAACTTCTAATGTAATTCGATCGGGCTTAATTTCAGGGAAGAAGGTGTAATTAATCATTCCTTTCGTGCTGAAAAGGATGATGAAAACGGTAAAGATTAACGGCAATAAAACATAAGCACGGTAACGCTTCATAACAACAACCAAGACATCCAAGAATATTTTTTCACGCAAGTATTCTGTCGCTCTGAAAATGCGATTTCTAATTTTATGACGCGGTGTTCCTTTTTTCGATTTGGATAATACCTTTTTACTGGCCAGGTGAACTGGCAGAATTATAAAGGCTTCAATCAATGAAAAACCAAGCGCAAGAATTACGACAATTGGCATTTCTCGCATCATCTCCATATTATCAACGAAGAGGAGAATAGAGAAGGCCGCCATAGTGGTTAATACCGAAGTGAATACCGAAGACATCACTTCCATGGTTCCGTCTAGTGCGGCTTTAAACGGACTTTTGCCGCGTTCGAAATGCGCATAGATGTTTTCTGCGATAACGATTCCATCATCAACGAGGATACCTACAACAAGGATCATTCCGAACAAGGAAATCATATTTACCGTTAAGCCAATTGCGTTGGCAATGATAAACATCCCGAGAAAAGAGAAAGGGATACCAAACGCTACCCAAAGCGATAAACGCGTACTCAAGAATAGTCCCAACATGATAAGAACCAGAATCAGTCCCATAATACCATTATTGGTAAGTAAGTTGATTCGATCCTGCAATGAAGCTGCAAATTCGTATTCAATCGTCAATTCAGTGGACTGTGTATCATCTTTATTATATTCCTTGACATAATCCTTGACGAAGTCTGTAATCGCTGCGAGATCTTGATCCGGTGTTTTCTTGACATCAATCGTAATGGCCGGCATTCCTTTGGCAAATACCTCATTAGATCCTTCTGAAAAATCAAAGGTCACATCCGCTACATCACCGACAGTAATTTTTTGGCCGCTGATGCTGGTGCGTAGGACAATCTTTTCAATTTCCCTTGGATCTGTGGATCTTTCCCGAGATCGAATTACTAATTCTTCTTCTCCATTACGCAGGATGCCACCTGTTAGATCTTGGTTATTACGCTGAATAGCCGTCGAAATTTCGTCAATCATTAGACCGTATTTCAAGAGGTCATTCTCACGAACATTAATGACAATTTCAGGTTCTGGAAAACCATTCAGATCAATGATCGAGATTAAACCAGAGGCGTATAGGTCATTTTCTATTTTATCACCCTGTTTTTTGAGTAGCCAAAGATCAGTGCTCCCTTTAAGTCCGAGTGTGGCGACACGTTCCGACATTGGATTCGATTTTAATTTTCGAATGATCGGATTTTCAGCACCTTGAGGGAATGAGTTAATACTATTTACGGCATTTTCAACATCCTTATATACTTCATCCATATCGGCGTGCTCATAACCTTTTATGGTTAAGGTTGCCATATTTTCAGAAGACGTTGAGTTCATTTGCTCCACGCCATCGATGCCACGCAATGCTTGCTCAATTTTAATGGTAACACCTTCTTCCATCTCCTCTGGTGAAGCACCAGGGTACATCACACTAACAATGACGGTTTGCGGATTAAGTTCAGGGAAGAAAGACCGATTCATGGTCAATACATTATACCCGCCAAACAAGACCGTGATTACTATGGCGGCATTGGCCCAGATCGGTTTTTTTATGAAAAATTGTACGAGCTTTCTCATGATTCAGATCTGTTTAGCGCATTAAAATCGCATATTTGGTTGTGTCTGTGTAGTTTAATACAGACTGTTTAATAACGATAGATTGATCTGGAATTCCACCAACAAAAACACCTTCATCTGCATTATGTAATATATCAATAGGTTGTTGTGTTAATGTTGAGTCCTTTTTCGAATAGAGATAGACTTTATTGTTTGAAATTGCCTTATTTGGTAACATAATACCTTTATGTGCTTGCTCTTTATTAATGGCCACCTTTAAATATTCTCCTTCCACAAAAGGTTCACCGTTCGCTTTTTCGGGCTGAATGTAAACATCAATGGATTGGGTTGATTTATTAATCATTTCCGCCATACGTGAAACCGTTCCGACACCTCTTTCAAACCCAGCGGTCGTATAAAGGGTTACTTCCGTACCTATTTCAATTTGTTCAGCTTCAGTGGCCGATATGGAAACCGGAATTTCGAAATTGCCTGTTTCCGCGATGCGAATAACACGCGTACCTGGATTAACGACCGAACTTTCTGTTACGTAAACATCCGTTATCATTCCATTAAAAGGAGCAAATACAGTGTATTTACGAATTTGGGTTTCCATGCTCTTGATTGAGAAATACTCTGTTAGAACGTTTCGCGTAGAAATGAATATTTTTTCCTTATTCGTTTTCCATGCAGGTAATTCAGGAAGTGATTCGTTTAATTTTAAACGATCAATATAATTCTCCCATTTATTATACTCACTAGGGAACCCTACCTTCAGGTCGGGCAGGAGGTTCGCTAAAATATTGATGAAACCACTTTTTCGCGAGCGTAAATTGTATTCTGCCTCTGTACGATCGACTTTAAATAAGAGTGCTCCTTTACGAAACTTAACGCCCGGTTTCAAACGGTGTTGACCAGGCAGGAGTTTACCCTGAACTTCACAAGCAAGGTCCACTGCGTTATAGGCAGTAACCGTTCCAAAGCCATTAATCTGAAAGGTGGTGTTTTTATTTTCGGCAACAGTTGCCTCCAAAGTTTGTATAAACTCGGTTTCAGCCGTTTCCTCATCCAGGTCTCCAGATCCAAAGTTCAGAGTCATCAATACAATGATATTGACTAAAACAAAGAGCGTCAAGATGATAATATGTCTTAGTTTCATTTTTGCAAATTTGCTTAAGGGGTAATAAACAAGTGCAAATTTACTGAAAAGGGAGGAGTTATTGGCCGCAGAATTTAAAATCTGCTAATTAAATAGATGGACGGTCGAATGATACGTTAAAGTAAACAGTCGTTCAGGTAAACAGATTTAGTCATTAAGCCAATGCACAAAACGTTGCCAAAGGCCTTTTGGTGCTTCTTTTTGCTCCGACTTTTTAGCTTTTCTGGATTGTGTTTTTTGTACTTTTTTCTCTTTGGCTTTTTTGCTTTTTTCCGCAGGTCGATTTTTTACCTGATTTTCGTAATGACGACGCTTCTTTTCTTTCTCAGCTTCTCGTTGACGTTTTAGTTCAATCTCTTTTAATCGTTTTTCACGATTTGCCTTTTGTTTCGGACTGAAATGATAGATTCCTTTTTCGTCTTTGTATTCAGACTCAGAGCCTGTGTCTTTTGTCGTCTTCTTAGCTGGTTTAGGTGTGCCTTTCTTTTTGGGTTTAATATCTTGCGCATGTGATTGCATCGCTGCATCCAGCGCAGCAATCTCAGCCGCTTCTTCAGCTTCAATTTCCTCAGGGGTTTTAACCTCTGCTTCAGGTTCTGCTTTATTCTCTGGTAGTTCTATTTTACCGAGAATTTTTAAACCATCCAATTTAACGGTGGGAGCTTTAATTAATTCAGCATCTGGATCAACTTCAGCTTCAAAAAACTCGTTTTCTTCAGTTGATGGTTGTGTTTCATCTTTCGAAACTACTTCATTCGAATTTGTTTCGATTTCGGTGGCGATTTCAGAACTTGCTTCAGGCGCTTCTAAATCAACCAATTCAACAACAATTTCTTCGACGGTTTCATCGATGACTTCGGTCTCAACTTCTTCAACAACCACCTCTTCTTCGTGGACTTCTTCTACCGCTTCAATTTCATTTATAGCCTGAACGGTATCTTCCATTTCTTTTTTAGTGGCGACTTCGAAATTAGATAGAACCGTATTTACCTGATCTTCTGTCAGTTTAGAATTCGGATCCTTTTCGATGGGGTCTGATGAATTTTCGTCAAGATAACGCGCGATTTCGCTGGGCGTTTTACCTACTTTACGTGCAATTTGCGCTAGTCTCATGGGGTTTATTGTTTAAAATCAAAGGTCTTATTCCCTACAAATATAAAGGAAAGTTCATATTTTCAGCAATTTTAAACATTATTGAAATGTAAGAAACCGCTAATATCCTTTAAAATCGGTGAATTATGAAATTTGGTAAGTTAGATGATCCTTCAAAAGCAGATGTTTCTTTGCCAAAGACGCATCCAGATACGATTCAGAATTTAATGGCTTTTAAACCAGGTAAATTAGAGGTTTATCTCGGAGCGACTAAATGGAGTCGTTCTGAATTGAAAAACTTCTATCCACGCGGAACTAAAGATGAATTAGCCTATTATTCACAGCAATTTAATGGGATTGAATTAAACGCGAGCTTTTATCGACTTTTTCCCGCCGAGCAATATGAGAAATGGAGAGCGACGGCTGCAGAAGGGTTTAAGTTTTTTCCAAAAGTAAGTCAGCGAATCAGTCAATTTAAGCGCTTAAAAGAAGCCGAAGAGGTCGTGGATGAGTTTGTTGACGCTGTTGTTCATCTGCAAGAGAAGCTTGGAACGGTCTTTTTGCAAATGTTGCCCAATTTTGCACCTAAGGATTTTGATCGTGTCGTTAAATTCCTCGATTATTGGCCGCATGAATTGGTTCCTTTGGCTTTTGAACTACGCCATTTAGATTGGTTCACGGTTCCTGAAATTACTGATGAACTCTTTGCCTTATTCAAGCAGCATCAAGTCACTCCAGTTGTTACGGATACCCTTGGTGTTAGAGAGATTGTCCATATGCGGATGACGACGCCTGAATTGTTTGTTCGATTTGGTGCGGGGAATCAACCGAGTGACTATGAACGAATGGATGACTGGATCGATCGAATCGCGGAATGGAATGCCATTGGTTTAAAAAAGGTGCATTTTTTCTTTCATCAAAAACTTGGTAAAGACGTCCCTTTTTTAGCAACCTATTTTGCCGAAGAGATGAATAAAAGGTTTGAATTAGAGATCCCTGTACCCAAAACAATCATCAATTAATTTGAAATAGTATTTTTGAACGTGGAAAAATTTGATCGTGTTTATATTGGTACTGGTCCCATTTCAGTTGCAGATGCATGCCATTTTGCTTCAGATGATCGAAATGTATTATTGGTAGACGATAAAGCACGAGCCGGTGGCGCTTGGGTAGCCATTCCTATTGGTGAATATGGTGAATTGGAGATAGGTTGCCATATTTGGTCATACAATAAAGCTGTTTATGATTTTCTAGAACGCTTTTTTGAATTGGATTTAATTGAATTAAAACCACAGCCGTATTTTTTGAGAGGTAATGTTAAATTAGGGTATGATCAAAAACATGCGGTTACCACGTTAAAGAGTTTCGGTAAACGATTAAGCAAAGGTCAAGTTAAGTCTGCTTTTAACTACATCAGAAAAGATCCATCTGCCAGAATACCAATTATTCCCAAAAAATACCTGTATCCTCGGGGTGGGGCAAGAGATATTCAGCAATCAATCGAACGAAAAATTGAAACACATCGACTCATTACTCGTTTGAATAGTGCTGTAAAGTCATTGAGAAAAATCAAAGAGAATTGGGAATTGACCTTTGATAATGGTGATCAGTTATTGACAAAAGAGGTTGTTATGACGGCTACTTCCGCCATTGAGGGAATAGAAGTTGATGGGCAAATAACGAATATAGAGCATACCCCAATCCAATACGCGCATTATCATGTCGTCGTTAAAGGCAAACCAAAGAAGCCCTGTTCTTATGTACGCGTCTTAAATCATGATTATATTCACCGTGTCAGCGAAATTACTTATCAACTTGAGCAAAATAATAAGGAGGATTTAACGGTATATATCGTAGGTGTTTTTGATCATAAACTTCCATCCAATAAGTCAGAAATAGAAATCGCTAATGATCTATTGACTTATTTAACAGACCGGGGTTTTACGACGCAAGAAAACACCCTTTTATATCAACAAAAAAATCGTTTTGAAACCACTTATATTTCAGGGCATCAACGGGCCTTAGTTAATGCGATGCCCGGGTTAGAACTAATGGCAACTACAGATTTGATTTACGGGTTTTATTACCAATTAGAAAAGTGGTTTAAAGCTTAAAACGACTTTCTTTAAAAGCGACATTCAATGCTTTAAAATCTAACTCCCCATTCACTTCTTTCAGGTGCTCGAAAATGATTAAAGCCTTTTCCAGTTGTTTTTGTTCTCCTTTTGGTTTGCCCATAATATGAAGCAAGGAGCGCTGTTTTCCCGGCGTAAGGTCATGGAATAATTTACTCCCTTCGGGATCTTGTTCACACATCGGAGGAAATACGTTTGGCACAGTCATTCCGTATTTGGTATGATCTGTTTCTATGTTTACTTTAATGTTGTCTCCTACGTCAATTTTTAATTGTTTGCGTCGTTCTTTATTTACCAATACAAAGTCATTTCCCGCTCCGTCAGGTGTTAATGCCGCATGAAAAGTATTACCCTCGTTGATTTGGCAAAGGACACGTTTACTTACTTCTTTTAATTGTACAGCAATTTCCAAAGGAACGGGGATCATATAATACCACATGAGTGATGAATCCTCATTCTTAACCAAAGTAGTTTCGTAAGTAAAGGCCATTGTGTTTAATTTTGAACAAGATAAAAAAATCAGAACAGAGTGGGGATGAATCACTGTTTAAAAACAAATGATTGACTATTTTTAGCTAATGATTACACCGGAAGATCAACGTGAAGTATTAAAAGCATTGGTAACTACTCGTATGCCATACGGGAAATACAAAAACCGATTGCTGTGTGATTTGCCTGAACCGTATTTGTCTTGGTATCATGCCAAAGGATTCCCGAAAGGGAAGATAGGCATGTTATTATCGACGATTTATGAGATTAAATTAAATGGCTTAGAATATTTGCTCAAGCCGCTTCGGGATAAAACGCTCTAGTCATTTTCTGTTACTTTGAAAGTGGCTGTCTTTTTTGCCGTTTCGTAATCGTCATCACCCGGGTAAGGGGAAAGGTTCTCTAATTCAAACGAATATCCAAATAAAGATTTTGATTTTTCTCCTTCTTTATTGGTGTGCAATATCAAAGTGTCCATGGCTCTTTTATACGTTACTGTAAATTGAATGGAAGCGTCACCTTCCCAAATACAGTTGGCTCCGCGTGGGCATCTAGAATCGTTTAATACCGAGTCGAACTGAATAAAAAGCTTTAATTCTTCTGTGCAAAGCATCATTTCGCCCATAGTAATTACGCTGCTTTCGTTTAATTTAAACTCTTCTACACTTGCATCTTCCATGGTTTCTTTTGCATTGCCGCAGCTAAAAGTGAATCCAACGACAAATAATCCGATAATAGCCCAATATTTCATCTTAACACGTTTTAGTTTGTTCTAAGTTACGCATTATCCGCATTAAATGTTACTCCTAATTATTTTGGATTTCTTTTTTTAGCGCCACGTATTGCGGTTGCGGTCATTGGATCTTCTGGCCAAGCGTGTTTTTTATAACGGATGCGTAATTCCTTACGTACTTCGAAGTAGGTTGATTTCCAGAAGTTTTCAAGGTCCATGGTGGTTTGTACCAGTTTAAATCCAGGAGAGAGGATATGCATCAACACATTCACCTTTCTGTCATTAATTTGCGGGGTTTGAAGCATGCCAAAAATTTCTTGTAATCGAACGGCTAGAATAGGGGGATTACCATTTGATTGATAATCTAATCGTATCGTTGATCCACTCGGGACATCGATTGTGGCAGGTGCTAACTTTTCCAACGTTGATTGCTGATCTGGACTGATGCTATATTTTAAAACTTCTTCTAAATCAATGGCTTTGAGATCATTGGTCGATTTAATGTCTGAGAGGTAAGGGCTAAGCCATTGTTCTGCTGTTTCTAATAAATTCCGTGTGGATACATCGGGCCAATCTTGATGATCGTTCCATTGACTGAGGCAGAGAATTCGATTTTGCCATTGGATGACTCGTTCATTAAAGTCTAATAAACGTGCACCATTACTTTTAATCTCTGTCATGAGCGCATCCTGAATCAATGCTTGATCTGGATTTTTGATCGGAACGGTTTTTAGAATAATTCGCCCCATTCGCCATTCCTCCTGTGCAACAAGACCGCCTTTTTTAGCGTTCCAGTCTACTTTTTTTACCACTTTCACAAAAGGTGCCAGATCTCTGGGGTTCAATGGTGCGGCCAAGAATATTTTACCTGTTCCGCGCTCGCGATCATGCATGTGTGCAACGGCTAACCATGGTTCATGCGCCAAATCATCCTGATGTCCAACTGCGGCATACGCGCCATTGGCTAACTGAAATTGTGCATTGTTTCCAGGTCTAGCACAGGCAACTCTTTCTGGAAAAGCATAAACCAATAACAATCCCAGTTCTGCGGGGTCAAAACTTGTATTAACGGCTTTAATTCCCATCATAGAGCGGTACTGATGCGCAATTTTCTCAACGCGATTCCACTTGCCTCGGCCACTTGTGTTGTTTTGTCGAAAACATCTTAATCCTTCTATTCGCAAAGAAATGTCTATCCCTGTTCCTTTGGGCAAGGGATCTTTTTCTTCAAGAATAGCGGCAAGATCTGTCGCTAAATCTACGAGTCCTTCCTCTTTCGCCGAAATTAATAAATGGGCAATTCGCGGATGAGTAGGTAAGGAATTCATTCGTTTGCCATGGTCTGTAATTTTTCCATTAGCAATCGCTTGTAAATCTTCCAATAAATCTTCTGCCTCTTTTACCGCGTGAGGAGGAGGAGGATCCAACCAAAATAAAGCATGAATGTCGGTTTGACCCCAGTCATAGAGGTTAAGCATTAATGGGGTTAAGTCAGCTTCCAATATTTCAGGAGTCCGATGATTTTCGAGTTTCGAATGAGTGGCGGCCGACCAAAGTCGATAAGCGACACCGGATGAAAGTCGACCCGCTCGACCCGCACGCTGATCCGCTGCATCAATTGAAATACGAATGGTTCTTAATCCGGATAAACCAGTCTTTGGGTCAAACTGAGAAACACGTGTAAATCCTGCATCCACAACTACCTTAATCCCTTCAATGGTTAAACTGGTTTCGGCAATGGTTGTTGCTAAAACAATCTTCCTTTTACCCTGATTATTGATTCTTAAAGCGACTTGTTGTTTTGATTGAGGTAATCTCCCATAAAGATCATGAATAACAGTGTTTTGACTATCCATTATCCGTTCTAGACTTTGATGGCAGTCATTGATCTCACGCTCGCCTGGTAAGAAGACCAAAAGGTCACCCTTTTCCTTTTGACAAATGTCTTTGATAATGTTCGCCACCCCTGTTCCGATATCGGACTGGTATTGACCAAACGGACAAATGTCTCCGTGATAAAAAACTTTTACCGGATATTGCCTACCACTACTTTCAACAAGTGGAGCACCTAAGTCTTTAGTTAGAACAGACGTGTCCATTGTTGCAGACATGATGAGAATCCGTAAATCCGTTCTCAAAATGGCTTGTGTTTCCCGCGTTAGCGCAAGCGCTGTATCGGCATGTACGCCTCGTTCGTGGAATTCATCAAAGATGACTAATCCCACATCTTCCAAAGCATTGTCGTTTTGCAGAATACGGGTCAGAATTCCTTCTGTAATAATTTCAATTCTTGTTTGGTTCGATGTTTTGGTTTCAAACCTTATGCGGTAACCGATGGTTTTTCCAACTTCTTCACCAATCAGATCGGACATGCGATAAGCAATACCCTTTGCTGCAAGCCTTCTAGGCTCGAGCATTAAGATTTTTTTTCCATTTAACCACGGTTCATCCAACAAAGCTAGGGGCAGGAGTGTGCTTTTACCAGCTCCTGGAGGTGCTGTTAGTACCAATGTATTGTTTTCTGCTAAACGTGTCTTAACGTCTTTAAAAACTTCAACCACGGGGAGGTCTGACTGATATGGATCAAAGTTCTTCACTAATTAGTTGTTCAGATTTAGTTGCATAAAAAAAGTGTCCGCCAGAGACGAACACTTAAATGGGTTATAGATGAAAATCTACGTTCGTAGTAAAATTAAGCGTTTACACCAAGTGCTTCTGCCATCTTCATTCCAATCTCTGCAGGTGAGTCAACCACGTGAATACCACACTCGCGCATGATGCGCTTTTTAGCTTCTGCTGTGTCGTCTTCGCCGCCAACAATTGCTCCGGCGTGTCCCATTGTTCTTCCTTTAGGTGCTGTTTCACCAGCGATAAAACCAACAACAGGTTTAGTTCCATTTTCTTTAATCCAAGCAGCTGCTTTCGCCTCTAGATTACCACCAATCTCACCAATCATGACAATTCCTTCTGTTTCAGGATCTGCCATCAATAATTGAACCGCTTCTTTTGTTGTCGTTCCGATAATTGGATCACCTCCAATACCGATCGCTGTTGTGATACCTAAACCAGCTTTTACCACTTGATCTGCAGCTTCATAGGTTAATGTACCTGATTTAGAAACAATACCAACATTACCTTTTTTGAAGATAAAGCCTGGCATAATACCAACTTTCGCTTCATCAGCAGTAATAACACCTGGACAATTCGGCCCAACTAAAGTGCAATCGTACGCAGAGATATAGTCTTTAGCTTTAATCATGTCCGATACTGGAATACCTTCAGTAATCGCAATGATTACTTTGATTCCTGCATTAGCAGCTTCCATAATCGCATCAGCAGCAAATGCTGGTGGAACGAAAATGATTGAAACATCAGCACCCGTTTCTTTTACAGCATCTTCTACTGTATTAAATACCGGACGATCTAAGTGCGTTTGACCACCTTTACCTGGAGTTACACCTCCAACTACATTACTTCCGTATTCGATCATTTGACCAGCGTGGAATGTACCTTCTCCACCAGTAAAACCTTGAACAATAATCTTTGAGTCTTTATTTACAAGTACTGACATATTATATTTTTCGATTTATCTTTTTAGCGAGTTCAAATTTAGTCCTTTGATTTTTTAAAACAAAGTCAAAACAGAATAACATTGGTAAATTTTTCGATAATCGGCTATGACCTTTGTTTTCCGAATGGTTTTAGGTGCAATTGGTTCATTTGATTTAGCTATTTTTGTGTCATGCAATTTTTGAATCAAACGGATACGATTTGTGCACTCTCGAGTGCTCCTGGAATGGGAGCTATTGCGCTGATTCGCTTATCAGGAAAGGATGCGATGAGTATTGTGGAGTCTATCTTTACTAAATCTTTAGCCAGTCAGAAAACGCATACGGCGCATTTTGGTCGTATCCATAAGGATGACAACATTATTGATGAAGTCGTGGTGACCCTTTATAAAAATCCGGGATCTTTTACCGGAGAAGATATTGTAGAAATAGCCTGTCATGGTTCGGTTTATATCCAAGAGCAAATCCTTAAATTATTGATTCAAAAAGGCGCACGGATGGCAGGTCCGGGTGAATTTTCATTGCGTGCTTTTATGAACGGAAAGATGGACTTGTCGCAAACAGAAGCCATTGCTGATTTGATTTCATCTACTTCTAAGGCTGCACATAAGGTGGCTATGCATCAAATGCGAGGTGGTTTTAGTTCGGAGATTAATGAATTGAGAGAAGGGTTGATCAGTTTTGCATCCCTCGTTGAATTAGAACTAGATTTTAGTCAAGAGGACGTTGAATTTGCTGATCGTCAGCAATTGCGGGAATTGGTTGAGCAGGTGAATGCAAAAGTCAGTTCGTTGCTGCATTCCTATAAATTGGGTAACGTCATTAAAAATGGGGTGCCTGTGGCCATTGTTGGTTCACCCAACGCTGGGAAATCTACCTTGCTCAATGCCTTATTAAATGAGGAAAAGGCGATTGTTTCTGATATTGCCGGAACAACACGTGATGTCATCGAAGATACGATTGTACTCAATGGGGTTGAATTTCGATTTATCGATACGGCTGGAATACGCGAGACGGAGGATATTATCGAAAACCTCGGTATTAAACGTGCCTATGACCAAATCAAAAAAGCGGCCATTATCCTATTATTGATCGATTTGACAGAAATGTCAGAGGATTTTGTATTACAACAAATCGCCACCTTTGAAAAAAGCGTCAACCTAGAAGAGCAGGATTTTATTCCAATTTTTAATAAAGTAGATCAAGTTGATCTGAAGCAATATCAAAAACTGACGGAAAAAGGACTCTTCATCTCAGCCAAGACAAAAGACAACCTCGAGGACTTAGTTAATCGATTGGCTGCAACGGTCGGTAATGTCCACGAAGGCGATCAAACCATTGTAACGAATGCTCGCCACTATGAGATCTTGCTAAAATGTAAAGAATCATTGGTAAAAGTAGAAGAGGGGCTAGAAATGGAAATTCCTGGTGACCTTCTCGCTATGGATATTCGAGAAACCTTGCACCATTTGGGTGAGATCACCGGTCAGATTACCACCGATGATTTATTAGGGAATATTTTTGCCAATTTTTGTATTGGAAAGTAACCGCCGCAAAACAAACATTAAGAAAACATACTAAAAACTACTACTAAGCCCTTTTTTCAGGGCTTTTTGTTTGCAGTAAAGATACTATTTACTTTGTAATGTTATGTGTTTATTCGGTACAAATTTGTACCTTTGTTGTACCTTTATGCAGTTGAGGTACAAAAAACGGGGTTTCACCCTTTTTATTTTGCACTTAATTGCACTTAAATATACTTAATGACATTTAAAGCTATCAAATGAGCAGTAAAATTGAGGTACAACGTATTTGCCAGTATTGTGAGCAGGAATTTACAGCTCGAACAACGGTAACTAAGTACTGTTCCCATAAGTGCGGAAGTGCAGCCTATAAAGCCCGTAAACGAGCCGAAAAGGTTAAGCAGTCAAATACTGAAACCACACGAATAAAAAGCCAACCTATTGAGCAACTTAAAGCAAAGGAGTTTTTAACTATTCGTGAAGTAGCCCAATTATTAAACTGTTCAGTACGTTCAGCATATTACTACATTGAAAACGGTACTATTTCAGCCGTGAACTTGGGGCAAAGAATGACAAGGGTAAAGCGTTCTGAAATTGATAAACTGTTTCAAGGCAATAGCCAACCCCAAATAAAAGAAGCTGAAACCATACAATACGACATTAAAGACTGTTACACCTTAACAGAAGTGCAGGTCAAATACAAGGTTTCTGAAAGTACCGTACAGCAGTTAATCAAAAGAAACAGCATACCCAAAATAAAAAAAGGTTGGTACGCTTATGTACCCAAACAGATAATTGATGAATTATTGACGTAAAAAAAAGGTTTTTTCAGCCGTTCACATTTTTCACGGTTTTCACAAATAGCATAAAAGACAATGGCAACAAAAGTAAATTTAAGACAAAAGAAAATAAGCAAGGGGCGTAAAAGCCTGTACCTTGACTTTTACCCACCGATACCACACCCCGAAACAGGCGAACCCACACGCAGGGAGTTTTTAGGGCTTTACATTTATGAGAAAGCGAAAACACCTATTGACAAACAGCACAATACTGAAACCTTGAAAATTGGTGAAAGCATACGCCAAAAACGTGAAAACTTTTTAAACAAGCCCGAAATTTACAGCCAGTACGAAAAGGAACAACTAAGGTTAAAGGAATTAGGCGAACAATGTTTTATTGAATACTTCACTAAGTTAGCCAACAAACGCAAAGCCAGTAACCACGATAACTGGGTTTCAGCACTCAATTACCTTGACACCTTTACAAATGGCAGTTTAAAGTTTGCCGACCTCAACCAAAAGTTTTTAGAGGACTTCAAAGAATACCTACTTACTACCAAAAGCAATAGGAGTAACAAAACCACCCTTTCACAAAATTCAGCCGTTTCGTACTTCAATAAGGTTAAAGCTGCATTGAAACAAGCCTACAAAGACGGTATTTTGCAGTACGACTTAAACGCCAAAGTAAAGCCCATAAAAGAAGCCGAAACAAGGCGTGAATACTTAACCCTTGACGAACTCAATAAACTTGTAAAAACCCCGTGCAATGATGTTTTATTGAAACGTGCAGCCTTGTTTTCAGCACTTACAGGGTTGAGGTTTAGCGACATTCAAAAAATGACTTGGGGCGAACTGGAATACATAAACGGACAAGGGTATTTCCTGAACTTCAACCAAAAGAAAACCAATAGCGTTGAGGTATTGCCAATTTCAGAACAAGCGTACAGCTTTACAGAGGGTACAGAAAACCCAAAGGATATGCCACAGGATAAACCCGTATTTGAGGGGCTTAAATATTCAGCCTACC
>JAURQI010000161.1 GCA_030836155.1 Crocinitomix sp. | reverse complement strand
GTTTACTTAATCGTAACTGATGTAAACGGTAATGTAGATTCAGCCAGTGCTGTAATCACGGTCCAGGATGTAATCAGACCAACGGTAGTTACTCAAAATGTAACAGTCAGCCTAGATGCTAGTGGTAATGTTTCAATTACCGCAGCTCAGGTAGACAATGGCTCAACAGATAACTGCACGATAGCAAGTAGAACATTGAGTAAATCAAGCTTTGATTGCTCAAAGATTGGAGCTAACACGGTTTATCTGATTGTAACTGATGTAAACGGTAATCTAGACTTAGCTAGTGCTGTAATCACGGTACAAGATACAATCAAGCCAACGGTAGTCACTCAAAACGTTACGGTCAGCTTAGATGCCAGTGGAGCTGGTTCAGTTACCGTAACTGACATTGATAACGGCTCAACAGATAACTGCACGATAGCAAGTAGAACATTGAGTCAATCAAGTTTTGATTGCTCAGAGGTAGGATCAAACACGGTTTACTTAATCGTAACGGATGTAAACGGTAATGTAGATTCAGCGAGCGTAGTAATTACAGTTCGGGATACAATCAATCCAACATTTATCGATTACCCGAGGGATATGGCATTTGGTTATTGTGATGCTGTAGTGACTTATGATGCTCCAACTGGGGATGACAATTGCAGTTATACAATTACTCAAACAGCTGGGTTGGCTTCAGGTGAAATATTCCCAGTTGGCCTCACAAAAAATAAGTTCTTGATTCAAGACCCCAGTGGCAATCAAGATAGTATTAGCTTCACAGTAGCAATCAGCCGAAAATATCTGCCTTTCGAAATGGAAGATACTACACTTTGTAAAAATCACAAATGGCTTGATCTTTCTAAGGAGACCTCTTCGATTATCTTTGATGGGAAAGGGGTAATGAATGACGGCATCACCTTTAATCCGCTTGAAGGAGATGTTGGTGTCAATACGGTTAACGTGACATTTACTGATTCTATGGGATGCGTTACAGCAGGCAGTTTTACCATATTGCTACTGGATGTCCCCCAAACGCCTGAAATTGCGCGAATGTCCTCTAGTGAAATACAAGTCAAAAACGGACTTTTTGATTCATATCAGTGGTACTTGGACGGCAACCCAATATCAGAAGCTACAACCCAAAAATATCGGGCTCTGCAACTGGGGGAGTATATGGTTGAGGTGGGTAATGCACAAGGCTGTTTTGCAGCAAGTGTTATCTATACCTTTGGTTATGAGTACGAATCGGCAGATATTCTATCTGAAGAAAATATCAAAGTTTTTCCTAATCCGAATAGCGGAATATTCTTCGTTCAATTCGATGATGGTCAGGCAGTTCATCAATTGGAGTTGATTAACAACCTAGGAGCGGTAGTATTTCGTAAGGAGACTCAAAAGGATGTTCAGCGCGTTGATGCAAACTACTTGCCTTCAGGTGTCTATTCACTTCGAGTCTCAAGTGCTACTACAAGTACTACTTTCCAACTAATAATTACAAAATAAAGGAGTCATGAAATATTTATCGTCAATTTTAATTCTATTCATTATTGGCATCACCACGTGCACCAATGCACAAAATAGAAGCTTTAACGTAGGTGTTCAGACTGGGAGTATTTATGATATTGGAACAGGTGTCATTGGTCAATCAAATGGTGTTGCCGATGTGGATTTGAAAGGTTGGAAAGGGGATTATGCAAAGTTTGATTTAGGTTATGGACTAGCGGCAAGTTTGGATATAAAGACTCGATTCGCTCTAGATTTTGATATCTTATTTGGACAAATCACTGGTCAATCTGAGGAGCAGTATTATAAATCATCTCTTGGCATGTACACTATGGGTTTTAGAACTTATTTCCGTCCACACGCTAACGCATCTCGATTAAATGCCTACGTAAGTTTGGGGATTGGTATGACCAGTTATGATGCCAAGAGATACTTTGTTATGGATGATGGTTTGTTTAACACGACCCAAGGTGTTGGCTTCAATAATTCAGTCGAAGTGGGCACGTTGATTGGATTAACTAAAATCCTAAAATTGCAAATTAGCTCTGGCATCTTACAGACCTATTCCGATGCACTGGATGGTTATGATAACTTAAAGGCAGGAGATCCAATAATGAGGACTAAAATTGGTTTACTGTTCTCTTTTAAGTCTGGTTAAACTGTTGAGGTCGAAGCATCTGAAGTTGATGATAAAACTTAAGTTCTATTGCAACGAAACTGATTTTGTCGCATCGTTTTATTAACCACAATAAAGTTTAGGCCACTGTCTAGTAGCCCGTTTCATCTGAAGGTGATATTAATTGTGACCTGTTTGATATAACGGGTAGGCTTATTTTAAGTTTTGGTTTGGTTCTGTCGCATTAATCCAAAAACGACTAATTTCAGCCAAATATTGGAGAATCAGAAAAACGTAAGTCGCTAATAATTGGCATTTTAACATTTTCGATATATCCGAATTTTGACGAAAAAGGTTCAAAAAACAGTTAATGCGACAGAACCCTATCTTAATTTTTTAACTCAAAAGTTCAGATTTCGTTGACGACATACAATTAGAAGTTTTTACTATTTTTGAACTTATGAAGTTTTTTTACCTAACAACACTCGCCTTGTTATTTTCAGTTTCCTCCTTTGCTCAGATTACCGATATTGACGGCAATGTTTATCAAACCAAACAGATCGGTAACCAGGTTTGGATGACAGAGAATCTAAAAACCACTAAATTCAGTAACGGAGATCCAATAATATTGATTTCAGGACTTGGAGATAAATGGCTTGACTTCATTGTTGACAGAGGTGTGGACCAACCTGGTTATATAGCATCCAATACGTTTTCAAGAAAATCTGACATTTTATACAATGGACCTGCTGTTACTGATTCCAGAGGCTTGTGTCCGAAAGGTTGGCGTGTTCCAACAATTATTGATTGGCACCTCTTGATGTTACACAATGGAGGATGGCGTCAGGATGCAAAAATTTCTTGTGATGAAAGTATTGTTACCAAGTTAAAGTCCGAAGAAGGTTGGTCATTTTCAAATAAAAATACAACAGGATTTAATGCAAAACCAAATTATGTTATTACGCCCAAGGGATTCCAAGATCAAGGTACTTTTTTTTATTCATGGTCCAGTGACTTAATTAATAAATCTATGTACGTGTTTAAATTAGAACAGTACAAGTGTAATGAGATATCTCCCGCCTTTACAACTCCCAGTGTGGCTATGCCATGTCGTTGTATAAAAGGTGATAAGGGTGAGAAATGGGAGGATCTAACAAAAGAACAGCAATCTCTTTGGGTTGGCCGAGTATGGTATGAATGGGAATCTGAAATGGCAGATATGAAGAAAATAATTATAGGCAGAATTAATAAACTAATCGCATCTGATGAAGTTGAGGCAGCGGCTAAATTATATAGAAGTCAAAAGAAGTTAAAACAACCGTATTTAGAAGATTTATTGATTTCAAAGCTTAAACAAAAAAACTCAGATGAAGTAATTAGTATAGATGACTCGATAATCACCACCTATATTCAAGATAATAAATTAATAATTAGCAAGTTTGAGAATGGTAAAAATTTGATAAGCTTCGATGCTAATGGAGCGCCAGTAAATAGTCAATCAAACCTTTCAAAATTGAACTCTGAAATATTCATAAAATCTGTGCATGGCTTTGAGATACCATGTAAAAGCACAATGAATATATTTATTGAAAGAACAACTGAATCCATTGGTATAGATTATGTTTCAGGATACAATAAAATTTTATATCATAAAGGAGATGTATTTTATAAGAAAGCTACAGAATTGCCAGAAATTAAATGTCGATTCGATGAGGCAATTTCTCAAGATAAGGTTCAAAAGATTGAAAAAAATAAAGTTACAGTGAAGGCAAATGGTCAAATAATTGATATCTCTGAGACATTAAAAGTCAGCGATATTGAAATACTAAAAAAACCATAAATTTACTTTTTCAACTGCACGTGTGTGTGACCAATCGAAACCATCAAATAAGAAAAACGATTAATAGCACGGGTCCCCCCTTCATACTATATAATGTGCGACTAACAATGATTACGATCAACCCGTGACGGTGATCCTTCATGGAATATTATCCGCACGCAAAAAATGTCTCAAAAGAATTATTGTAGCAAAAATTTAGCATTTATTATTCCGGT
>JAURQI010000160.1 GCA_030836155.1 Crocinitomix sp. | reverse complement strand
TAATGAAGATTAGCATTTTTAGGGTCTTCCTCCAATAAAATTTGCCATAAATATAAGGCGTCAATATATACCTTATCGAAGACTAGATTTAAACCGACATCATACTTTTGAGCGAATGATGCCCCCTCTAATTTAGAGCGCATAGCATCTTTTTCAGGCTGCGCGAAACTGACCTGAAAACACAAAACGCCGAGGACAAGCGTTACAATATTTGAAAAGTTAGACATATCTAATGCCCTAAGAAAAAAAGAAAACCCGCTACTTTAAGGTAGCGGGCTTCAAACTTTTTTACGTCGAATTGTTTATAACTCGCGGTTAATATCAAATTGTTCTAGATAATCTGCAACGTGTCGAACGAATTGTCCACCAAGCGCACCATCTACAACTCTGTGGTCGTATGAGTGCGATAAGAACATTTTATGACGAATTGCAATAGCATCACCTTGAGGTGTTTCAATAACTGCTGGCACCTTTCTAATGGCACCTACTGCCATAATAGCAACTTGCGGTTGATTGATGATTGGCGTTCCCATAACGTTTCCGAATGTACCTACATTGGTCACCGTATATGTACCTCCTTGAATGTCGTCAGAAGTTAATTTGTTATTTCGAGCGCGATTAGCTAAGTCATTTACTTGTTTCGTTAAGCCAATAAGATTCAAGTTGTCAGCTTTTTTGATAACAGGAACAATAAGATTTCCTGAAGGTAAGGCAGTTGCCATTCCGAGATTGATATCTTTTCTTTTAATGATGTTATTTCCGCTTACAGAAATATTGATAGCTGGATAATCTTTAATTGCTTTTATAATCGCTTCCATAAAAATTGGCGTGAAAGTAATTTTTTCACCTTCCGACTCTTGGAATGATTTTTTCACTTTATTTCGCCACATGACGATATTCGTAACATCTGCCTCTACATAAGAAGTAACGTGAGGTGAAGTGTGTTTTGACATCACCATATGGTCAGCAATTAACTTACGCATACGATCCATTTCCACGATCTCATCACCCGGAAATAGTTGAACATTTGGTGCTTCAATTGTTTTCGTTGCAGGTTTTGTTGCTTTTGCCGCAGTATCTTCTTGTTTATCCGTGCGAGAAGAAGGTGCTACTACGGTAACACCATTTTCAATATAGCTTAAGATATCTTTTTTAGTAACGCGATTATTCTCACCAGAGCCTTCGATGGTTTCTAATTGCTCCATTGAAATCCCTTCTGTTTTGGCTATACTACGCACAAGTGGCGAATAAAAACGACCAGAAGGTCCCGATTTAGTCAATGTCCCAACACTGGCTCCGTTTTGTACGCTCGCCACTGGGGCTGCTACCGTTGAGGGTTCAGCTATAGTAACCGATTCCGTCGATGCAGGAGCAGCGTCTGAAGATGGTGTATCAGCAGCGTCACCATCAGTTGAAATTACAGCGATTACATCTCCAACTTGCACAACGTCGTCTTTCTCGTATAGTTTTTTTACCAATACCCCTTCCGCTTCAGAAGGTAATTCATTGTCCACTTTGTCTGTCGCCACTTCTACCAGTGGTTCGTCCATTTCGACAGTGTCACCCACTTCTTTCAACCAGTTTGTGATTGTTGCTTCTGTGACACTTTCTCCCATTTTTGGGAGCCTGATTTCGATTTCAGCCATTGCTTCTGATTATTTTTTGAAGCACAAATTTAACTCAAATTTTCCATTTTTCAGGGAAAAATCAAGGAGAAATCAATTGAGAAAATGATTGAGAGCGAGGAAGAGCTAGTCAAATCGAATGGCCTTGACAGGTTTTATTTTTGTTACCAAATAACTTGGCAAGATGAGGATGACAAAACAAATCAGAATGGTCAGTGCGTTTATTGCTAGGATATGACCAATATTAAAGCTTACGGGAACAGTATCTAGCGAATACACTTCTGCATTGAGCGTAATTATACCGGTGTAGTATTGGATCAACAATAAGCCTATACCCAAGATGTTCCCCCATAGTAATCCTCTAGACAAGAGGAAGAGCGCATGAAAAATAAAGATATAACGAATGCTCGAATTTTTTCCACCCATGGCTTTTAAGATGCCAATCATATTGGTCTTTTCCAGTATTAATACCAATAATGATGTAATCATGTTAATCAAAGACACAATCAGAATGAGTGTAATAATGATGAGAATGTTCATGTCTAATAAATCTAACCATGAAAAAATATCTCTGTGCATTTCTTTTATACTCGTCGTCTTTAACTCATAAGGTACTTTATTTTGAACCAGTAATTCTGCAGTCTCAAGATCTTCCCAGTTATTGATAATGACTTCAAAACCGCCAACATAAAGATGTTCTGTTCCATTTCCATTTCTGATCTTAACAGAACCAAAAGTTCCTTTCATTAAGGTTGGACTGTCGTATTGAATAGATTTTAGGTTTTCAGCATTACAAGGGCAGTTTTTATTCATAGTAGCCTCGATAAAGGCGGTGTCTGGAATCGATTGCTGCTGATCTCCAGGTCCGAAAGGGTTTAGATTAAAGTCAGTAGCGATGACACGAATCTTCTGATCATTTTCTGAGAGTAAATAATATTTGCTTCTTTGATATCCTCGACCCCAGTCGTATTGATAGGATTGTGTTCCGCCTGAGATAATAGCCTCTAATGCAAAACGACCATTAATGCATGTGTCCGCTATAGTGACAAAAGTTTTGACGCCCCAATTATTTAAGGATTGAATGTGGTTAATTTGTGTAAAAATAAATTGCTTGTCAAACTCTTCAAATCCTGAGTCATAAATACCAACAATCGTAAATTTTTTCTTCTTAGGGCCAGAATTGTCTCGAATAAAAAAAGCATCACATCGATCACCAATTTGGTATCCCATCAGGTTCGCAATGTAATTAGATAATAAAATTTCATCATTATCGCCATCGAAGGAGATTAATCGACCATCGATAATTTTGTCTTCAAAAAATGACCAATCATAGTTTTCATCAACCCCTTTGAAAAGCACGCCTAAAATTTCATTTCCAGATTGCGTTGTGTCCCCTTCTTGAAGTTCAAAAGCTATAGTATCTCTGAAGGCTTGCAATATGGCTGGCTTATAAGCAAAAGGCTGTATTTTTTTTATGGCTTCTTCTTGTTCAAGTTCTGGGTAAAAGTCCTGATCAATATTGATAGGAGCTGATTCCATAGACTTATTTAATCCGCTTTTCGTGATCCGAATATGAGACCCAAATCCGATTACTTTGTCTTGGATGCCATCTTGAAAAGCAGTGATCACTGAAACCGTTATTAACATGATAGCAACACCAAGAATAATACTTGATAGGGATATGACGACAATTGGTTTCGAAAGCTTCGAATTGCCCTTTTCTCCTCGCATAATTTTACGAGCTATAAATAATTCCGTTTTCAAAATAACTACCTTTAGACGCAAATGTAAGACATAATACTAATGCAACGATTCAATTTAATAGTTTTCCTTTTTGTATTGATCAGCTGTGCAGCGAGTCCAGAGAAAGAGCCTCAAACGTTTCAGCCAAGTGCTAATAATGAGGATTCAAGCCTTGTGAAAGAAATAGAAGATCCTTTGTATTGTAATGATAAGGTAAAGGTAGGAGCCGAAAGACTTGATGAATATGTATCCCTTTTGGAAGGTAAAAAGATAGGTGTTGTTGGAAATCAATCCAGTTTAATTGGGGATATTCATCTTGTGGACACCTTAATGAGTTTGGGGATAGAGATAAAAAAAGTGTTTTCTCCTGAACATGGATTTAGGGGTAAAGCTGATGCCGGCGAACATGTGAATAATGAGGTGGATCAAAAGACCGGGCTGCCAATCATTTCGCTTTACGGTAATAATAAGAAGCCGAAAAAAGAGCAATTGAGCGGTTTGGATGTGTTGGTTTTTGATATACAAGACGTAGGAGTTCGGTTTTACACTTATATATCTACATTACATTATGTTATGGAGGCTGCTGCGGAGCAAGGGATTCAGGTTGTTGTACTAGATCGTCCCAATCCAAATGGCCATTATGTCGACGGACCTATATTAAAGGATGGGTATACTTCGTTTGTAGGGATGCATCAAGTACCAGTAGTTCATGGTATGACTGTTGGTGAATATGCACAAATGGTCAATGGTGAATTTTGGTTAGCGGATTCCATTCAGTGCGACCTGACAGTGGTGGCTTGCAAAGGGTGGGATCATACAAAATTTTATGAATTACCTATAGCGCCTTCGCCGAATCTCCCCAATATGATGTCAGTTTATTTGTATCCGCAATTATGCTTTTTCGAAGGTACAGTTGTCAGTATTGGTCGAGGAACTGATTTTCCTTTTCAAATAATTGGGCATCCAGGTTATGAGAGTGAGTTTTCATTTGTTCCGCAACCCAATGAAGGGGCTGGCCATCCAAAGTTAGAAGGGGAAACCTGTTTTGGTATTGATTTGCATCAAGAAGATTTGAGAGAATTAAGGTCAAAAGGAACTCTTAATCTGACTTATATGATCGATTTTTACAGTCAACTAGGGATGGGGGAAGACTTTTTCCTATCTAATAATTTCATCAACCTTCTTGCAGGTTCCGATCAATTGAAAAAGCAGTTGATTAAGGGCGTTTCCGAGGAAGACATCAAAGCAACATGGGAAGGTGATTTAGAATTGTTCAAACAATTAAGGTCTGATTATCTGCTCTATAAAGAGTAATTATCTTCAAACAAATTAAGAGCGTTTATTTTTTGAATCACATTTTTTCGCTGTTCAAGGGAAGACTGTATGTCTTTTTCTGAAATTTTCTTTGATTTGAGATAGTCGCCCAGTACACTGACGTAGTGATGAGCAAATATTCCGCTGATCGCGGGTACCGTTAGATAATAAATACACGCTAGAAGATAACTATCATAAACGTAACTTGTGAAAAGGAAGAATATTGGAATATTCCATAAAGCGGAAGCAGTTGTTCCGAGAATCATCTTAACCCCGCTCCAAAAAACCTCGCGCTTAAACGTTTTCTCTACAAAACGCTTAATAAGGATGTATGCAACGAAATTGTGAATAGCCCCCAATAATGCCAGCGGAAAACCAAGAATGAACATCAATAAGTCAGTGGGTCTTTTCTGAGAACCTTTTCTCATATAACGAACAATCCAATTATCATTAAGTCCTTTTTTCTCCAAGCCTTCAAAATATTCCTCGACATCATTTTTTAAAGCGCTCCATTTCTCCTTTTCTGTTTCATAAGTTTCATTAACAGTCTGTGCTAATTGACGAGAAAAGTGAAACCGACTCTCTAATGAATGTTCAGCATCATGATGAATATGGTTCATGCCTTTGCGAGATAATATGAGCAATTGTTCTACAAAAGGAGCTAATGATTTGTCGTCGACATAAGTCAGTTGACTTCGCATCGAATCTTGAATTCGTCTAGTTAATTCAGTAACTGCTTTTGTGGGGTTTTCATCATGAAGCGCCTTGTATTCTTTTAAATGGATACAATCTCCCATGCATATTAAAACATCTGATCGAAAGCTTTTTGGATGTGAATAATTTAATCCGATAGCCTGTACTTTGATATCTTCATACCAGTTGCATCGTTCCATCGTTTCAAAACCAATTCGAGCGGGCCCTTTTTTGATTGGTTTTAAACTTCGTATAAAAACGTTGTCAGTATATCCTTCACCAAACAGGATCAATGATTTTTTTTTTAACAAAACGTTTCCTAAATAACGAAATGAATCTTTGTTTTTTTTCATCGCATCCGCTCCGTCCTCATCCCTTCTAAAAATGGGAACCATATGAGAAGCCCAAGTTATGGGGTGTAACCATTTATTGAAAATATCGCCTCGCGTAGCGAAATATATAACTGGACTTTGGAAATTAGCAGCCACTAACGGATCCATAAAAGCGCTAGGATGATTACAAACGAAAATAGTTTGTGCATCCAGTTTTTTTTGCGCATTCAACGTTTTTGTCCGCTTAAAGAAAACGGATAATGCGTATGGCAAGGTGATTCTAAGAAAAAGATACAAAGGCCTCATATCGGGGGCAAAATTAGCAATTTCTGTTAAAAAAAGTTAAGCTAAAATTCTATTTTGAGAACTTCCCGTATTTTTGATTGCGTTCAAATACTCAGATTTGAAGAAAAATAGATTCAAAATATTATTGGTTTTAATGTCAGTAGCCTTGACAGGTCTGCTGCTATTGCAGTTTTATTGGATTAGAAATGTACACGAATTAACACAGGACCGCTTCAAAGAAAAAGTTCAAATGGCGCTTGAGAAAACGGTAAGTGATCTGGAGAAGCTTGAAATGCAACCTTGGTTAAAGAAGGAATTGTTTGAGCGCGGTTTGCAAGGGTCTTATGCCGATTATGTGAATGCTGAGTTTGGAGAAATCATGCAGGTAGATGAATCGATCCAAATTAGAGACACGGTGATTAACAAGGATGGGGAACGGTATCAATTTTTAGTGATAAGTGGTTCCACCTTGGATACGGCGACGGGCTTGTTGGCAGAGCATCGGGTAATAACCAAAAAACTTGGTGATATTATGCCCGCAGATCTTGAAACGCCTGTTTTTCAATTTCAAGACACTAATTCTTATGCCATTCATGTAAGTAATTCCTTTAATCGTCAGATTATCAGGAAAGCTCATTTTTTAGATGAGATGATGGTCAAAATGTTTGCTGGAAATTATTTTGATGACATTACTTTGCGCATGAGTCCCGCCATTCTTGACTCATTGCTAGGACATAACCTTCTCTATTATAATCTCGATACCAATTATAGTTTTAGTATTGTCAATCGGAATGGTAAATTACCTGAGTTTTCTATGTATCCTAAAAACTGGAAAGCCGATCTAACCGCTTCTGAATTTAGCACGCGTTTATATCCGAATGACATTGTAACGGGCGATTTTCAATTATTGCTCAATTTTCCAGGACAAAAGGTTTTTGTTTGGAAAGAAATGACTGGTACTTTATTGGCATCGCTTTTTCTTGTTTTAATCATAGTCTTTGCATTTTATCTTTCTGTTTCAACCATCTATAAACAAAAACAAGTATCTGAGATTAAGAATGACTTTATCAGTAATATGACGCACGAGCTTAAAACTCCAATATCTACAATTTCTTTGGCTTGTGAGGCAATACAAGACCCCGATGTTTCTAAGGATGGAAATACGATCAGTAGTTTTGTTGATATGATCGATCAGGAGAATAAGCGTCTCGCCAAATTAGTCGAGAACGTTCTTCAAACAGCACTTTTAGATAAGGGTAAGATGAACCTGAAACGCTCTAATGTCAGAATCGATCAATTGGTGAAAGAGGTGGTGGATGCTTTTCAAATTCGATTTAAAAATAAAGCGGGCATTATTCACCTAGATCGACTGGATCAGGTAGAGTTTCAGGTAGACCGAATACACTTTAGCAATGTGCTTTATAATTTGCTTGACAATGCGCTGAAGTATTGCAATGTGGCTCCTAGAGTATCTTTGAAATTGGTCGAAACATCAGGGGGCTTCGATTTGACAGTCAGTGATAACGGTATTGGAATTAAAAAAGAAGATCAAAAAAGAATATTTGAAAAATTATATCGTGTACCGACAGGTGACGTGCATGATGTCAAAGGGTTTGGCTTAGGTCTAAACTATGTTGATGCCATTGTTGAGTTACATAAAGGTGAAATATCTGTGGATAGCACTGTTGGTGAAGGTTCAACATTCAAAATACATATCGAAAATGAGTGAAAAAGTAAAAATATTATTGGCTGAAGATGATGCCAATTTAGGAACCTTGCTAAGTAATTATCTAAAAGCGAAGAATTTTGATGTAACGTTATGTGTCGATGGCGAAATAGCCATCAAACGATATAAAGAACAAGTGTTCGATTTTTTGATTTTGGATGTGATGATGCCCGTAAAGGATGGTTTTTCTGTTGCGCGTGAAATTCGTGATACGGACAAGGAAATACCAATCCTATTCTTAACAGCTAAGTCTATGAAAGAGGATAAACTAGCTGGATTTGATGTCGGAGCGGATGATTATATGACAAAACCATTTGCCATGGAAGAGTTGTTGGCTCGAATCAACGCAATTCTCAAAAGGTCCTATAAAGAGGGGAAAAGAGAAACGGCATTTACGATTGGAGATATCAACTATGATTATTTGACACAGAAAGTCAATATCAACGGTCAAGAGAAGAAATTAACAACGAAGGAAAATGAATTATTTTATTTGCTTGTTAAATATAAAGATGATATTCTCGACCGTAATGATGCGTTAAGACAGGTCTGGGGTGATGACAACTATTTTAATGGCCGAAGTATGGATGTCTACATCACAAAGTTGCGTAAATACTTAGGTCCCTCTCAAAAAGTGGAGATAATGAATGTGCATGGTAAAGGTTTTAGACTGCTTATTAAATAAGCTAATCTATATTCCATTTGATGAAAGCGGGCTCCTATCTTTATTCTAAGTTGAGCCAAACTAAGTGGGTTTAAATTTGTTCTAATGTTGCATTCAATGTAATTTTGCAGCGCATGAAATCTACCGGTAAAACACATATTGCACATTTAGTTGACATCGCCGTGCAACATGGTTTAAGAAAAGTAGTCGTATCGCCGGGCTCTAGAAATGCTCCTTTAGTCATAGCTTTAGATTTACATCCTAAAATTGAGATTTTCCTTGTGCATGACGAAAGAAGTGCTGGTTTTATGGCGCTTGGAATGGCTGAAGAGAGTGGAGAACCAGTTGCTATTACTTGCACATCTGGTAGTGCTCCTGCGAATTATACACCTGCAATTACAGAAGCTTATTATAGGCAAATACCTCTTATGGTATGGACTGCCGATCGCCCTTCGTCTTTAATCGATCAAGGTGACGGTCAAACGATACGGCAAAAAAGTATGTTCAGCAATTTTATAAAAGCAGAATTTCAGTTACCAGATGAGCCAAAAGGTCATCAAATTAAGTTATCGGATGAATTGGTTAACTATGCTTTCCATGAGGTCATGCAAGTGCCAAAAGGTCCTGTTCACATCAATATACCGTTAGCAGAACCGCTCTATGAATTGAGTAATGAACCAATTCAGCCGTTATATAATTCTTTACAAATTAAGAAAAACGGTTTATCGAAAGAGGAACAACTACACATAAAAAAAACGTGGGCGCAGGCTGAAAAAAAACTAATTATTATTGGACAAATGCCAAGCGGTTATCTGACCATAGAAAAATGGCAGCCTATATTGGCAGATCCGAGTGTCGCTATTTTGGTAGAGAATACCGCGAATTTTATTCACTTCGAGCGATTTTGTCATACGATCGATCGGACTCTAGCCTTAATTCAGCCTAATGAAGTAGAGAAATACCGACCAGATTTGCTGGTAAGTATGGGAGGTGCCATTATTTCAAAACGGATTAAATCATTTTTCCGACAACATAAACCCAAATGGAATTGGCGTATTGGGCATTACCATTTTGAAGAAGATACTTACCAAAGTTTAACGCGTTTTTTTCACACTCACCCAAATGAATTAATAGCTTGCATCGGGCAGGAAGAAATAATGCCTTTATCTAATTTTGGCAGTCAATGGAAGCAATTAGACTTTGTTTCAGCTGATAGAATGGAGGGTTATTTGCTAAATGCACCCTTCTCAGATCTAAAAGCATTTGAATTGATTCTTGATACGATACCTGATGGAGCTAATATCCATATGGGGAATAGCTCAGTCGTGCGGTATTGTCAGCTTTTTAATCCTGTACGTGGCATGCGTTATTATTCGAATCGCGGTGTGAGTGGAATCGATGGTTCTTCAAGCACAGCTCTGGGAATCGCACTCGAGTCACCTAATAGATTGAATGTGCTAATTTCTGGAGATATCTCATTTCTTTACGACTCAAATGCTCTTTGGAATCATTATTTACCTTCCAATTTCAGAATGATTGTCATTAATAATGGTGGAGGGGGAATCTTCAAAATAATAGACGGACCTAAATCTACTGCGCAATTAGATTATTTCTTTGCAGAAACGGAAGTCGATTTAAAATCACTTTGTGCCGCTTATAGTTTGGATCATATGGCTGTTAAAAATGAAGATGAGTTTTTACTTGCATGTTCCAGTTTTTACAATGATTCCAACGAACGCCCAATCATCCTCGAAGTGCAAACAAAAGGCAATGAAAATGAAGATGTTTTATCTGCATATTTCCGTGCGTTAAACAGCAGTAATTAACAGTTAAATAGGGGTTATTGAGAGTTTAGTCATATCTATTTAAAGATTTGTCGAAAATAGACAACGCACAATCCAACTGTGAATACAACATATATTTTAACGGTTAGTGCTGGTTGCGAAAATACGGCAACGACAACGGTAACAGTAGACATGTTTCCAATACCGAATATTGATATCGACGCAGATAGAAGAGAGGGTTGTGAGGACTTAGATGTACAATTCACGAGTATGATGGATGCAACTTTAATCGAGTTGATTCAATGGGATTTTGGTGATGGTGCAATTGCAACTGGTGAGGCACCTGCACATGTGTACAAAGATCCCGGATGCTTTGATGTTGAAGTGAGAATTACTACGGTTGATGGTTGCCGAAACAACGCGATTTTAGATGATTATATTTGTGTATGGCAAATGCCAGAAGCAGCATTTATGTATAATCCAGCTGAACCGGATATCTTCAGTTCAACGGTTGAATTTACGAATCTGTCGGAGGACGGTTCTGCTTATGAATGGTATTTTGGTGATGGTGGGTTTTCAACAAATATTAATCCAGATCATACCTATCCAGACGTCGGCAATCAAAGATACCTGTAGCAGAGTCAGTTGATGGCTGTCGTGATACGACTTATCAATACTTGACAATTGATGAGGTTGTGCTTTATTATGTGCCAAATGCGTTTACACCCAATGAAGATCCATTTAATCAAACATTCGGACCTGTATTTGTCCCAGGCTTGGTACCTCGAGACTTCCACTTTGTTATCTATAACAGATGGGGAGAAATGGTTTGGGAGTCTTACGACCCTTCTGCAAGATGGGATGGAACTTATGGTGATGTCTTTGTGGAGGACGGTGTATATGTATGGCAAGTTATCTATAGAGAAAACAAGTCAGACAAGAAGCACGAAGACTACGGGCATATCACGGTTATCAAATAATCTAAACATTCCAAAGTCGTTTTATATTAATAATTAGCAACTATTTACTTACCTTTGCGCCTACAGGTGAGTAAATGAGAAATCTCTTGCACATATTCTTTGTTTTGTCCATGTTTGCCTATAATCAGGTTCTAGGGCAAATGATCACAAATGGTACAGCTGTGGGAACTTGCGACTGTTATACATTAACAACCACGACAAGTCAATCGGGGTCTGTATGGGCACCGGGATCTATAGATTTAACATTGCCTTTTGATTTTACATCAAGCGTGCATCTAGGCGCTTCCGATGGAGGAGCTGATGGTATGGCCTTTGTCCTGCGACAAGCAGGTACTTTTACAGGTACAGGTGGCGGTCAATTAGGTTATGGTGGAATTCTCAACTCTATTGCGATTGAAATTGATACTTGGAATAATGGTTGGGCAGGTGAAATTGCGTCAGATCATTTGGGCATGCATTCAAATGGTGTTCTAACGCATAACTTAGTGCCAGCAACCGCAATTGCAAATATAGAAGATGGTTTGTTTCATGACTTTCGCGTTCGTTGGGATCCTGCTCTTATGGAGATGGATGTTTTTTTGGACGGTGTTTTAATATTTACCTACACAGGAGACATTGTCACATCAATTTTTGGAGGAATACCAACTGTCAGATGGGGATGGACTGGAGCAACGGGTGGAGCATGGAACCTTCAGCAAGTTTGTTTGGATATGGAATCCGAAATAGATATAGATGATATAGATGTTTGTCCCGGACAAACAGTCAATTTTTCAAGCATCTTATCAACCACCGGGTTGATCTATGACGGAACATCTTTTATTGATTTTTTATGGAATTTTGGAGATGGTACTACTTCCGACTTGGAGAATCCAACTCATATTTATACAACTGAAGGTTCTGAAGTGGTTTCTTTAACCGTTACAAATTTGGTGGGCTGTACAGATATCGCCTTTTTCACGGTAAATATTGACTCACTTGATTTTGATGTTGATGCAACAGATATTTCTTGTTTCGGATTAAATGATGGAACAGCCATTGTTTCAGGTGAGGATGGCGAAGCGCCATATCTCTATACTTGGGACGATCCTTTAGGGCAAACGACACCAACTGCAATAGATTTGATTGCTGGGACTTATGGAGTTACAGTTGTCGATGATGCGGGATGCGAAAACACAAAGTATACAAGTCTTATTGAACCAGACGAACTCGTTTTGGATGCAATTGATTTAACCCCTGCAATCTGTGGATTAGAAACAGGTGAGGTCACTTTTCACATGTTAGGTGGCACGATTCCATATTCTTTTAGCCTGGATGGAGGAGCTTTTCAGCCTGATTCGACGTTTAGCGATTTGGCAGATGGATCTTATGATGTATTAATCCAAGATGCAAATGGTTGTGCTTGGGATACGATTGTGGTTATTTCCTCAGAAGATTTGATAGTTGATATTGAAAGTACTGATATTACATGTTATGGGTTTGATAATGGAACAGCAACAGCAATTCCTGAATTTGATGTTGCTCCATGTTCTTATTTATGGGATGACCCACTCGGACAAACAACAGCT
>JAURQI010000015.1 GCA_030836155.1 Crocinitomix sp. | reverse complement strand
CATTAATTAAAAAATCACTATTTGAAGCCTAATTCATACAAAACGAAAAATCATAAACCGTTGAAATAATGTGAGTTAAATTTTTTAATAGTCAAAGAATTTGATGAAAAATGGTCGAAAAATAATTAATGCGACAGAACCCAATTTGTATTCATTGTTTCATGACCGGTTTAACTTTGATCATTTAGAGAAAACCCAAGTCTTTCAAATAAAAAATCAACCTTTCCTTCGCTAGTTAGAATAAGTTTCCTAATTTTGCATCGGGTAAGTCCTGTACGACCAGCTCCTGTTTAATCCCCCAGGGTGGGAACACAGCAAGGGTAGACGGTTGTAGCGGTGCGATGCAGGTAGCTTACCCACTTTTTTGATAATAACAATTTGATATAAAAAAAGCCATTAGTCTCAGACTAATGGCTTTTTTCGTTTCAGTTAATTTGGATTATTTCTCCCAAGAATCAATGGTGCCTTGGATATAATCTGCCCAGCCTTTGGATTCAGCTTCTTCCGCTAATTTAACGGCTTTCTTAGCATACTTTATGGCTTCTTCTTTATGACCTTGGTCAAATAGAATTTGAGCACGTAAGAATTGTAATGCATGTCCTTGCTTTACATTCAAACCTTTTGTGATGTTTGTTAACGCTTTTTTGTCATCCCCTAAGGTATTGTAATAGAATGATGCTGCACGATAATATACCTGATCAAGATCTTCTCCTTTTTTGAGTGCAGCTTGAATATTTTCTTCAGCAATTTTGTTCGTTTCAACACCAATAGCGAAGTCTACTTTTGTATTGTCCCAGGCAAAGCTTAATAAAGCAGATTGGTGCGTTACATTATGGATAGAGATCGTAAAAGATTCAACAGTTTCTTCCGTAATAACAACCTTTGTTTTTACCTCTAGTACATTTTTCTTTGCGTCGTAATTTCCTGTACCACGTAATTCAAGGTCTGTATTAAAGACCAATGTCCAAATATCTTTATTCGGAGTAGCAAGAACAGAGTATGTACCAGCTTTTAATTCTTTTCCTTGTATTTTGATGTCTGAAGAAGTTGTGATTTTAGTGCTTGCATTAGCACCCAATCGCCAGACTTCATCAAAAGGTACTAGTTCACCAAAAATGGTTCTTCCCTTTTTACTCGGACGTGAATATTCCATAGCAATGGTCGTCAATCCAACTGTTTGCTCAATTTTTGCCAAAGGACTCGGTTTAGGGAGATCTTGTGCATTTGCTGTAAAGCCGAATAGACCGGCAGCTAAAACGAATAGTAGCTTTTTCATTATTCCTGTGTTTTTATTTGATTTGTTAAACTCTCGATCAGCATACTGGTCAAAATGACAACGACGCTGGCAATAATATTATAATGTAAATAACTCAACTCAATGACATCAATTACAGTCAGTAAATGTAAGGTTAATATCAATACTTGTCCAATAATGGCTGCGATTAATACCGATGTTGATCCAACGCGCTTGAAGAAAAAGGCCACTAAAAAGACTCCTAAAATAGTTCCGTAAAATAAGGAGCCAAGTATATTGACAAGCTCGATTAGGTTTTCAACCAATCCTGCAGTTAAAGCGACTAATATGGCTAAGATTCCCCAGCCAACCGTTAACCAGCGACTAATCTTGAGGTCTTTTTTCTCGTTGGTATCCGGTCTTGCCCAATATTTGCGATAAAAATCAATAGTAGTCGTAGAAGCGAGCGCATTGAGTTCTCCAGCCGTAGAGGACATAGCTGCGGAGAAAATCACAGCAAGTAATAATCCAATTAAGCCAGCGGGTAAAAAGGTCAATACAAAGTGAAGGAAGATATAATCAGCATCCTTCTTTTCATAGTCTGGATCCATCGCAACCACTTCTGCCTTGTAAGTGTCTCTCAGATCGCTCTGCAAACCTTGCATGATATTGGCAGTCTGCATTAATTTGGGATCTTCATTGACCGAAGGCTGTGACAGCAAGTAGCCCTTATAACCGTGAACAATGTCGTATTTAGCCGAAATAGGTTCCAATCGTTTTTGGTCAATTTTAGCAGAAATGATCGTTCCTTGATTAAAGACAATCGGTGGTTTATTGTATTGAAAAGAAACAAAAACCATCACCCCGATTAATAGAATAAAAAACTGCATTGGAATTTTGAGGATACCATTCATCATAAGACCCATTCGAGACGCTTTGAGCGATTTACCGCCTAAATAACGTTGAACCTGTGATTGATCTGTCCCGAAATAGGAAAGGAATAAGAACAATCCGCCAAATAACCCAGACCAAATAGTATAGCGGTTACTGACATCAAAAGAGGTATCGATTATATTCATTTTACCTAATTGTCCAGCAATGTCAACTCCTTTTGAGAAATCAACATCCGTAGGGAAGCTATCCAAGACATAATAAAAGGCAAAAAACATACCTACCATTATGACGGCCATCTGCCATTTTTGCGTCAACGAAACTGCCCGGCTTCCGCCCGAAACAGTATAGATAATGACCAATAAACCTATTAGTAAGCAGGTCAATTGAAGGTTCCATTCTAAAAGGGTTGAGAGAATAATGGCCGGAGCATAGATTGTTATTCCAGCCGCTAAACCTCTTGACATTAAAAAAAGGAAAGCCGTGAATGAACGCACTTTCGAGTCAAATCGATCCTCCAAGTACTGATAAGCGGTATAGACTTTTAATCGGTAATAAATCGGTAAAAAGAAGATGGATATAATCACCATCGCTAATGGTAATCCGAAATAAAACTGCACAAATCCCATTCCACTTTCATAAGCCTGTCCGGGTGTGGAAAGAAAGGTGATGGCACTTGCTTGTGTTGCCATGATGGACAAACCTATGGTCATCCAATTCTCGGCATTATTTCCTTTTAGATAACTTTCGAGGTTTTTGTTTTTACGCGTTTTCCACGAACCGTAAGCAACGATTAATCCTAATGTTCCGAATAATACAACCCAATCTATCGCACTCATGATTGATACAGATTAGTGATCCAAGCATACAGTAATATCTGTGCTAAGAGAAATAACATCAGTCCCCAATACCATTTGCGCCAATATTTTTTATCCGGTTCGGGTTGGCTCATGGTTTGTAGCTTAATAAGTTTGCGAATAAACGATAAGCCCCTTCCACGCCATTTGGCAATTCTCGGAAGAATGAAATGCCAGTATAAATAAATCTACCCTGTCCGTGTTTGGCAACAATTAATGCGCCTTTTTGAGGATCTTCTCCTTTATCGTGCCATGATAGGATGGGGTCGAACCGTGCATCCCAATCACCTGCAAAATATAAACCTCTTTCTTGTACCCAATTTTCAAAATCGACAGGAGCTATTTTGTTGGGCTTGTTTAATAAGTCATGTTTTGGAGCAAGGAAAGTGACAGCCGCATCTTCTTCTGTGACTCGTTTTCGTGTCACTGAAAAAGGAACAGGACCATATTTATTTCCTCCTGAACGAGAGGCTGTATTGTATTGCATTATCAGGTTCCCTCCCCCTTTAACATAGGTGTCCAATTTAGATTCAAAGTTGCGCAACTCAGGATGAACATTATAGATGCGTATACCCATAACGACGGTCTGATAATTACTCAATTCAATGGTTGCTAAATCTTCTACTTCAAATAAGGACACATCAAATCCAAGTTGCTCTATAGCTGTAGGCACGGCATCACCAGCACCTTTAATATAGGCGACCTTACCCGGTATGATTTTCGCGTCTAGAGCGACACATCTCAATTTTGCAGGTTGAAAGATCACTTGAGTTGGAATGTGGTCATAGGTAATCTCATTATAAGCATAGGTCGTTTTACCAATTGAGGTTAAAACTTCTAGGTTGCCATTTGCAGCATTCTGGGTTGGTTTTACTTGTACCTCATACCATACTTCCTGATGTTTCTTGAGGTTTTCTAGTTTTAAATTAGCCGGCACAACACTCCACCCCGTTGGTGCTTTTAATGCGATCTCTTCATTTAATTCGTCTTTGAACGAATGTACTTTTAAACGAATCGTTGTTCCAGTCCCTTTTTGCAAGATGGCGGTGGGTTGATCGAAATTGACACTAAAATCAGGTGCTGAAATGGTTTCACGTTGACGTTCGCCATAAGAAGGATCGCGCCATTTTTTGATTACCGGTATAGTTACGCTAAACTGTTTGCCTTCAACTGATAGCGTCAGTTTGTGGTTGAAAGTTGGTTTGTTTTCGGCATCTCCAATCAAACTTTCCTCAGGAACTTGAAAGAGTGTGCCAAATTCTTTTTCTAACCAATATGGTGTTGAGAGTTTTGCAGTGTTGTTGACGGTCATACTATGTGAAATAACCTCGTTATTTAGCAGTTGTAGTGAGATTTCACGATCGTTAACAGCAACAATCGAAACAGGGAGCCCCGATCGGTTAATCGCCTCTAAATTGACTTCAAAATCTTCTCCTTTTACATACGCGTAATCATCCGTTAAGATATTGATGTGCAATCCAAGACAATTTAAGATGACTTCGTTTAATTGAGTGATTTTTTCATCTCGGATGCCGGCATAGGGTGTTCCAGAAATGGATGATAATTGATTTCTTAACCTCACCAAGAGAGGCACATTTTTCCACGGTTCAACAAAATTGAAATTCGTTAAAGCCAGATTAAACTCTCTCTCAAAATCAGCGGAAATTAAAGTAGACCAAGAGCGATTATTGTTTTCAAAAAAATCGTTCTTCAATTTAGTTCCTTCTAGGTGCTCAAAGTATTCAACGCGTGAGCCACGTTCGATAACCGCGCCAAATCCTTGACATTTATGTTGTGATCGAGCAATCGTACCAATTTCATTATAGGACATCCCTAGCAATAGGTCATACCCACCGATATCTTTTTTTATGTATTCTGAGTTTCCTTCTGCTTTTTCATCCAGTTCTTTATCCCACCAAATAGATGTATTCCAGTATACTGCGTCTGTTTGCCAGACTCCAAACTCGGCAACCTGATCTGGTTCATAAGTTGGATCGGCGGCTTTAGAATATGCTTCTATCGCTAACATAGCGGATGCTGTATGGTGTCCGTGTCCGCCCCTTTTGTCTGGTGGGAAACGCGTAATGATAACATCTGGTTTGAATTTCCGAATGACACGGACCACGTCAGATAAAATTTCATCTTTCCCCCATTTATCTAAAGTTTCTTCAGCTGATTTACTATAACCAAAGTCAACCGCTCGCGTAAAAAATTGACGCGCTTGATCATGACTTCGCGCGGCTAATAATTCTTGTGTCCTCAATACACCAAGCGATTCGCTTAATTCATCACCAATGAGGTTCTGACCGCCATCGCCTCGTGTTAATGAGAGGTAGGCGGTTTCAGCTTTCCCCTCTAACGAAAACCAAGCTAAAGCACGGGTGTTTTCATCGTCCGGATGCGCCGCCAAATAAAGCACACGTTTCAGAGAGTGCACCTTTTGTAAGCTATGATAAATTTCTGCAGATGTTTCATTGCTAAATGCAGAAAGACATCCAAGTAAAAGAAAAGTTAATATCGTGCGCATAGTTATACATGTTGTAACACTCAAAAATAATGAGAATATCAACTTATCCCATTAAAAATGGAGATTTGGTTTACGTGATGAATAACAGAAAAGAGAAGAGATTGTTTTAGTTCTTGATTTAGATCAAGAGGCGCTGGTTTATTTTGGGCGAACTTTACCTAAAAAAACAAGATGAAACTAGAAACAACGATTATTATCAACGCTGCGATCCAGACAGTTTGGACCATTTTTTCTGACTTCAAAAAATATCCAGAATGGAACCCATTCGTTCACTCCCTGAATGGAGCAGTTGAAGTAGGGGAGCAGATAGAGATTACCTTGCCCCAAATGAATTTTAAACCTAGGGTTTTGAAATATAACCATCAAGATGAGTTGAGGTGGAGAGGTAAATTAGGAGTAAAAGGGATTTTTGATGGAGAGCATTATTTTCAAATGGAAGCTATGGGGGATGATCAGACCAAATTTATTCATGGAGAGCATTTTTCTGGTTTATTGGTGCCATTTATGATAAGACAACTCAATGGTTCAATCAAAGACGGATTTATAGAAATGAATGAAGCTTTTAAGAAAAGGTCAGAAGAATTTTACAGAAACGAGTCAGCGTAGCAATTTATGCTGATGTATTGAATGATTTCCCTATTATTTCAGTGTCTATTCGAACAAAAATTGTAGAATTTGGGTTAAATTTGCACAAACTTTTATTCTGTAAAAATGGTCAATGTTCTGAAGAAAGTATTCTCTATGTCTTTAATGACATTATTCTTGTTTGCTTTCTTTGTTGCCATCGGTCGCGCTACTTTCATTGAAAACGATTTTGGAAGGCACGTCGCTCAAAAATTAGTTTATCAGGCTTGGTGGTTTGAAATGATCATCGGTTATCTGACTTTGTCGGTACTTTTTAATATTTATCGTTATAAATTATTGCAGTGGAAGAAGATTGGTTCGTTAATGTTTCACCTTTCTTTTGTGGTTATTATTATCGGTGCATGGGTCACGCGAGTAACAGGTTTCGAGGGAGCAATGATGATTCGTGAAGATGGATCTACAAACATCATCATAAGTTATGATACCTTTTTACAAATGAAAATCCATGACTTTGACCAACAGTATGTCTACAACATGCCGGTTATTTTGGACAAGTCAACCAATAATGATTTTGATTATACTTTTGATTTCCCAGGTGAGGCGGATCCAATTACCATTTCCTTTGTTGGTATGAAAGAAGGCGTGAAGGATACCCTAATTCCCACAGGCAAATCTTCTGGAGATCCTTATCTTGAAATTGTTACCGTCGGTCAAAACGGACGCCAATATAATTATCTTAAATCAGGAGATATTTTGAATGGGCAAGGTTTGTTGATGTCTTTTAATAATGACTCGCTTACAGAAGCGATTTCTATTTTTGAAACGGATTCGGGACTCTTTATTAAAAGTCCCTACGACTTGAACTATATGCGAATGGCTGATCAGTCGCAAGGTATGATTGTTCGTGATAGTATTCAACCTTTTGGCCTCAAGCAGTTGTATGAATTTATGGGGGTTAACTTCGTTTCGAGCAATTATTATCCAAGCGCACGACTAGAGCGAGTTGAAAGTGCGATTGGCAATAAAGAAATGAAAGAAGTGATGGTTGCTGTTACCCAAGGTGGTCAAACAACACAAGTTCCTTTGATAGGTGGGAAAGGTCAGTATCCAGAGTGGAACCGTTTCAAATTTGGTAACTTAAATTATGAACTCGCTTTCGGCTCAAGGTTGATCCAGTTGCCATTCTACATTTACTTAAACGATTTTGAACTAAAGCGTTATCCGGGTACAGACAAACCTTCTTCTTTTTCGAGTTATGTGACACTCGTCGACCCAGCCAAAAATCTTGAGCAAGAGCATCATATTTTTATGAATAATGTATTAGATTATGGAGGATATCGATTTTTCCAATCTTCCTATGATCCTGATGAAAAAGGCACTGTGCTCTCCGTTAATCATGATGCGACTGGAACTATGATAACTTACATAGGATATACTTTCTTGGCGCTTGGATTCATCCTCAACTTATTTGCATCTGGTGGACGATTCCGCCACTTGGTCAAAAAGGCAACAGAGATTCGCAAAAAGCGTGGATCGATGGCAACTTTATTCATTTTAGGATTAGGTTTAATGTTCTCCAATCCAACACATGCACAAGATCAAAAGGCTGGTGATAATGAGGTTTTTCAAGGTGCTGATACCTCCTTGGTAGTGGATTTTGAGCATGCAGAGGAATTTAGTAAACTAGTCGTGCAAAGTTATTCTGGACGTTTCCAACCGGTGCATACCTTAGCAGAAGATTTATTGCATAAAATCAGTCGTCAAGACAAGTATAAAGGACAAACGGCTATGCAAGTGTTCCTCGGTTTACATACTAACGGATTAGCTTGGAATATGGAGCCGTTAATATATGTTTCGGGTAAACCGTTGCGTGACAAACTAAACCTGGGTGAGGAAAAGTATGCATCCTTAGTTGATTTTTATACGCTCGACTTTCAGTACATTATTTTAGATGATGTGGAGGCTGCAAGGCTTAAACGAGATGCTGATCGCAGTCAATATGACAAGGATGTTTTAAAAACGGATGAACGCATCAGTATTCTTTCTGGCGTAATGACGGGGATGTATTTAAGTATTTTCCCTTTGCCAAATGATCCAGCTGAAAATTGGTACTCTCCTTATGAAGATAACTTGCCTTTTGAGCAAAAAGATGCCGCTTTTGTTAATGATATCATGCAGCTCTATCGTGTTGCTGTAAATAAAGGTTTCCAAACGGGAGATTGGTCAGAAGCAAATCGTATTGTCGGAGTTATCAGCAGTTTTCAACGAAAATTTGGAAATGCAGAGACCATTCCTACAGATAGTCAAGTTGATCTAGAAATTACCTATAATAAAGCGAACATCTTTAAACACTTAATGCGTGCTTATTTGGCTGTTGGTTTTATCTTATTGATTCTTCAATTTGTTCAAGTTTTGAAACCAAGATTCAAGTTTCGTACGGTATTTAATATTGGATATGCTGTCTTTATTGTATTGTTCCTGTTGCACGGAATAGGTCTTGGTGTACGATGGTATTTATCAGGACATGCTCCTTGGAGTGATGGGTATGAGGCAACCGTTTTTATTGGTTTTGTAGCCGCTCTTTGTGGTGTATTGTTTTACAAACGATTCCCAATTATTGTTCCAGTTGCAGGTATAATGGCATGGTTGCTTTTATTCGTAGCGCACTTGAGTGTAATGGACCCGCAAATGACCGATTTAGTACCTGTCTTAAAATCATATTGGTTAAAAATTCACGTTGCCGTTATTACAGGGAGTTATGCATTCTTAGGCATAGGCGCCATTTTAGGATTGGTGAATATGATCTTCTATTTCTTTGCCAATAACGAGAATGAGAAACGCGTCCGAATGACCACGAAAGAATTGACTTATTTAGCGGAAATTGTCATCATTATTGGATTGTTTATGTTGACAATTGGAACCTTCCTAGGTGGTGTGTGGGCCAATGAGAGTTGGGGTCGTTACTGGGGTTGGGATCCAAAAGAAACATGGGCCTTAGCTTCTGTTTTGGTGTATGCCATATTGCTGCATTTGCGATTTATTCCTTTCTTAAAAAGTGAATTTGCTTTTAATGTTGGAGCCCTTTGGGGATACAGCAGCATTATCATGACATTCTTTGGTGTTAATTATTACCTCAGTGGACTACATTCATACGCTCAAGGAGATCCAGTTCCCGTGCCAATGTGGGTGAAGGTTGGGATCGTTATTTTGATTCTATTATCCGTTTCTTCAGGGATCTTTTATCAGCGGCGCAGAAACCAGTCGAAGCAAGCTAAAAAATAGAACCAAAATAGGATGCCTAAAAAGGCAACCACATCTTATATTTTTCCGTCTAGTTGATAACCAATGAAAAAACCGCTCTGCGGTTAATTATCGCTATGAAGAAAATATTATTATTGTTTAGCATTTGTGCATTAACTCAGTTAAGCGCGCAAACCGAAATCAACACATCAGGATCTTGGTGTGATGGAAGTTTCCAAATTGAACTTGAAAGTACAACATCTGTTGATGAAATTAGGTGGTTTAAAAATGATCAATTACTCACTGATGAGGTTGGTTTAAGTCTCAATTGTACAAAGTACGGTAACGGAGCGTATCACGCTGTTTACAAACAAGACGGTGAAGAATTTAAATTGGTGAAAGAAATTTCAGAGCAAACACCAGTTGCTAAAATAGAGGCAATGAATGTCTTGGCAGCTGCGGTTGTTGTTTTCAAAGATGTATCGGAGTCAACTGAAGAGATTGTTGCTTGGCATTGGGACTTTGGAAACGGAGAAACATCGACTGAGCAAAATCCGAAAGTGATGTACAAAGAAGAAACGACCTACACGGTAACGCTTCGTGTAACCACAGCTACAGGATGTGTTAACGAAACACAAGTGCAGCACAAATGGGCTTACGAATAAGTCATTACCTAAACCTAAAGTACACACCATGAGAAGTTTGTTGACATTATTTATTCTAACGATTAGTGGGTGGGCCTGGGCTCAGCCAACATGTCCCGAATATACATCAGTAGGAGATGCTTCATCTCCATATATCTTAACGAGTGATCCCGATTGCGCCATCTGTGATGGAATGGGAGCGGACGGGCCTTGGTCTGGATTTGGTTGTGCTGGAACGATTGTTTCAACAACACCAGCTCCGGTCTTATCCCTAACCTTGGCATATACCGCCGTTAACACAGATGATTATGCGACCATTTCAATTGACGGTGGTGGTGTTATGACAATAACTGGAGAAAATGTAGGCGTTTCAGGGGATGTAATTGGGCCTTATTTGTGTGGAGGATCCTATGGTGATATCTTCATTACTGTTACTTCAACATTGCCTTTTACAACTGTTACTCTTGTGAATACAGGCTGTTCGTCAGGATGGGTAATTGCTTGCCCCGGCGGCGATGCAGAGGCAGGAGATGATGGAGCTGATTTAGCTTGTTCAGGAATTTATACAGTAAGTGATTTATTAACGCCAGATGCCGAACTAGGAGGGACGTGGACCGAGACAACGGGTAGTGGAGAATTTGATCCAGCTACTTCAGAATTTGACGTGGACGCTGTCGCTCCTGGAATTTATACATTTGAATATGAAGTGCTTGGTTGTGATGGAACGACGGACGTCGCAGTTTTCACAATTGAAGTAGGAGATGAGGGAAATGCTGGGGATGACAATACGTCCGTGTTATGTAATTCACCCGGCTCTTTGTTGGACATGAATAGCTTGTTAGTTGGAGCGGATGCGGGTGGCACGTGGGAAGAGACGACGACTTCGGGTCAATTTGATCCTGTAACAGGAGAATTTGATGCGGAAGGACTTCCTCCTGGAGATTATACCTTTACTTACTCTGTTTTAGGGACAGCACCGTGCCCAGATGATATTGCCGATTTTACCGTAACGGTGAATTTTGTTCCAACTATTGATGCCGGAGATGATGTGGCTTTATGCGAAGGAGACGATGTGACGTTAACGGCCGACAATCCGGATGGTGTCCTCATATCATGGGATGGCGGAGTAACGGATGGAGTTGCCTTTACACCGGGCGCTACAATGACCTATACCGTTACGGCAGATAATGATGGTTGCATTACAATTGATGATATAACGGTTACTGTCAATCCTTATCCAACCATTGATGCCGGAACAGATATTGAAGTATGCGCAGATGAATTAGTCACATTGATTGCTGATAACCCTGATGGTGCGGTCATTTCTTGGGATGGTGGTGTTATCGATGGAACGCCTTTTTCTCCGCCGAGTGGAACAACTACTTATACAGTAACGGCAGATTTGACTGGCTGTATTTCAACGGATGATATTGATATTACGGTGAACCCTTTGCCTATCGTTGATATTGAGTCAGATCCAAGTCCAGCGCAAATCTGTTTTGGTGAGTCCATGACATTAACCGCTAGCGGTGCTGGTTTTGGTGGAACCTATGTATGGGATCCTATGATCACCAATGGAACGCCTTTTATACCTGATGGAGGTACGGAGTTATATACTGTGACTGTTACTGATGCAAATGGATGTTCAAGCACAGGATCAATTCCTGTTGAGGTATATTTATTACCAGTGGTAGTTTTTGAAGCCGATACCTTGTACGGATGCGATCCGCTAAAAGTAAACTTTGTCAATTTAACAACAACACCAGGTGTAAGTTGCCAGTGGGATTTTGGGGATGGATTCACCGATGTTGGCTGCTCAACAGTTAGTCATACTTACACTGAACCAGGAGAATATACAGTAGCGTTAACGGTTGCAACGGCTGACATTTGTTCGTCAACAGCGACCTATAACAATTACATTACGGTTGCACCGCAGCCCCGAGCAATCTTCTCATCTTTGCCTTCACCGGTGACAATTGAAGATACGGATGTGTCGTTTACTAATCTTTCTATTCACGCTGATAGCTATGAATGGGACTTTGGAGATGGATCGACATTATCTAATGCGTTTGAGCCAAATCATTTATATCCAAATGATCCGAACGTATCGTATCCGGTAACTTTGGTTGCCATGAATGATGAAGGATGTTCTGATACTGTCCGTCGAGTGATTATTGTGGAAGATGTCATTATCTTCTATGTACCCAACACATTCACGCCAGATGGCGATGACTTTAACGAAGAGTTTAAACCGATCATGACTTCAGGATATGATCCGTATAATTTCAGTATGACTATTTATAACCGGTGGGGCGAAATCATGTTCCAAACATACAATGCTGGTGTGGGTTGGAATGGAACCTATCAAAACGGAGAATTAGTAGCAGATGGTGTCTATGTTTGGCGTATTGAGTTTGGTGATACCCGCTCAGATAAACGCCATGAATATATGGGGCATATTACCGTCTTGAAATAGGCAGCGTTAAACTAGTTTCTATTAAATTCCAACTACCTTTGTCATACAACTAAAGGTTATGGGAACACACTATCAAGCTGTAAAAGCTGCAGATGGATCTTTGTTGCCAGGTGAATTTTTAATAACACCTGTAAGCGAAGTCAACGTAATATTGGAGCGAGCACAAAAAGCCTTTTGGGTTTATCAAAAGATTTCACAAGAGCAGCGAGCTGTCTTCTTATTAAGAATTGCAGAGGAGATTGAAGCCATTGGGTCGGCTCTAATTGAACGGTCTATGGCAGAAGCAGGTTTACCTGAAGCGCGGATGCGCGCTGAACGATTAAGAACGGTAAATCAATTAAAAAACTTTAGTCGAATCTTACATGTTGGTGAATGGCAAGAGCCATCCATCAATACAGGAAATTCAGAACGTCCTGATTTGCGTAAAAGACTAGAGCCTATTGGTCCGGTTGTGGTATTTGGTGCGAGTAATTTCCCATTGGCTTATTCGGCAGGTGGGGGAGATACGGCTTCCGCGTTAGCTGCAGGCTGCTCCGTAATCGTTAAAGCACATCCCGCTCACCCAGGTACAAGTGAAATGGTGGCTGAGGCCATTATAAAAGCGGCAAAAGTAACGGGCATGCCAGAGCACATTTATCAACATGTACACGATACAGGCTTTGAATTGGGGCAAGCTTTAGTGAAACATCCTTTGACTACTGCAGTTGGCTTTACAGGCTCTTTAACAGGTGGTCGAGCCCTATTTGATATCGCATCCAATAGAAAGCATCCAATTCCAGTTTATGCAGAAATGGGAAGCACCAATCCGATTGTGATTTTACCTAATGTTTTAAAAGAAGAAAGGCGAACTTTTTGGGTTGATCAATTTAAACAATCACTCACCTTAAATTGTGGTCAGTTTTGCACCAATCCAGGTTTAATGATTGCGATCGATTCGAAGGAGATTCAATTTTTTATGAATGATTTTGAATCCGCTATTAGTAAAGAATCATCACAATTGATGCTTCATGATGGCATAACAAAAGCCTATCAAGAACATAAGGTCCGACTAAAAGAATATACGACTGTAGAGTTCTACTATGAGGGAGAAGCTAAGGATGCAAGATCTGCTAGTCCAGCGCTAGCAAGGGTTGGCGGAAAGGCATTTATTGAGAATCCACATTTGCACGAAGAGGTATTTGGACCATATTCTTTGATGGTGCTTTGCGAGGATAAAGAAGAGCTTGAAGCTGTTCTGCATGCTTTGCAAGGCCAATTGACCGGAACAATAGTAGGAGGGGAGAAAGAATTAAATGATTACCAAAAGAGTATCGAGATTCTAAAATCCAAAGTAGGGCGATTGATTTTTAATGGTGTACCAACGGGTGTTTCTGTGAATGGATCTATGCATCATGGTGGACCTTATCCAGCAACTACCAATGCCTATTTTTCAGCAGTTGGAGATGATGCGATAAAACGTTTTGTCCGTCCAGTGACCTATCAAAACTGTCCACAAGATCATCTGCCTGCGATTTTAAAAGATCCCAATCCGAATAATTGGTGCCGTCGAATTAATGGATCTTATACTTTTGATGCGGTTCAGTAAGAAATTGTTTATCTTCGAATCTAAATAAATACCATGAAGCGAATAGCGGTGCTGTGCTTATTGTGGCCCTTGTTTTTATGGTCACAATCTTCCAATCAAATGCGGGAAAAAATACAAATTGGTGAAACGACGATTGAGTTTGTCATACAAAAAGTAGAATTGTCAACATCCATTATTTTTCTGAATTTGCACGAAGATGAAACAACCAGTATTGAAGCTTTACAGGCTTTTTCTGAAATGGAACCGCTTCCCTATTTTTACCTCAATCACGAGCAAACGAGGCGTATTCGGTTTATTATAAAGGAAAAAACCTTTGATATTGATCCGAATCGCATTTTTACCCGCCGTGGTAGACGATTAACTTTAAAAGATGGCGATGGCGGTCATTCATGGAAAGCTAGCCGTCATACTAAAAAATTGGCAAAAGCTATTTTAGATAAAATTCCGACCGATAAAACAGTGGTTGCTGTTCACAACAATACTGATTTAGCGTATAGCATTAAGAGTTATGAACCTGGTGGAGATGAATATCAAAATACAAAAGAAGTATATGTGAATTCTGAAATGGATCCAGATGATTTTATCTACACCACAGAAAAGAAATTCTATGACGCCTTTAAATCAAGAGGCATTAATGTCATTTTACAAGACAATCAGAAGTATGTCAATGATGGTTCATTATCTGTTTACTGCGGCAAAAGAGGTATTCCTTATATCAATATCGAAACGCAGAAAGGGCATTTTGATGCTCAAATGCATTTAATTCAAGTGACTTTAGAAGTTGTAAACGCTGAAAAATGAGTCAACCCAAAGGTCAAAACACAGCATTAGTCTTTATTTTCTTTACGGTCTTAATTGACATGATTGGCATAGGTCTAATCATTCCGATCATGCCTGACTTGATATCGTCAATGACAGGGCAAAACCTAGCTGAAGCAGCGGTGACAGGGGGTTATTTAACAACGGCTTATGCTTTAACTCAATTTTTATTTGCTCCCGTTTTGGGCGAATTGAGTGATCGTTTTGGAAGAAGACCAATACTTTTAATGGCGCTATTTGGATTGGGTATCGATTATATCATCCACGCTTTTTCACCCACGATTGCTTGGCTTTTTATAGGTCGCATTATAGCAGGTATGTTTGGAGCAAGTCACACAACAGCTTTTGCCTATGTAGCAGATATAAGTACAAAAGAGAACAAAGCAAAACATTTTGGAATGATCGGAGCAGCCTTTGGATTAGGTTTTGTCATCGGTCCGGGTGTGGGCGGTTTAATTGGAGATTATTTTGGTGTTAAGGCACCATTTTTTGTAGCCGCGGGCTTTTCATTATTAAACTTTCTATTTGGATATTTCTTTGTGAAAGAATCCCTTCCTCCAGAAAAGCGGCGTCCAATTAATTTTTCTAAAATGATTCCGTTTACCTGGATTGTGCACCTTAGAAAATATAAAGCCATTATTTGGTTTGTAGTGGCCTTTGGATTTGTTCAATTGGCGGGACAGGTTATGCCTAATGTTTGGTCGTATTATACGGAAGAGCGCTATGGATGGGATATGAAAAGTGTCGGACTCAGTTTGGTCATTGTTGGCGCCTTGGTCAGTTTTGTACAAGCCTTTCTTACCGGCCGTATGGTGAAACTTTACGGTGAACGGAAAGTTATTTTTTCAGGATTTGTGCTTTGGACATTAGGATTGGTTGCCATCGGGATGGCTGGATCGACATTTTATTTATACCTCGCTATTTTACCTTATTTGTTTGGAGGAATTGCAGGACCGACTATTCAAGGACTGGTTTCAAACCATGTTTCAGACCGAGAGCAAGGCAATTTGCAAGGTGTTATGGCAAGTTTAGGTAGTTTAAGCGCTGTTATTGCTCCGGTTATTTATACTAGATTATTCTACCGATATACTGATGTCGAGACAGAACTTTACCTGCCCGGAGCTCCATTTTTATTTGCAGCAAGTGTGCTGGTATTAGGAACGATAACGATCATCTATGCATTAAGAAAAGTCAAAAAAGAACCACCCAAACCCAATTTAGAATCAGAAATAGAATCCATATGAAATATAAAAATTTAATTCTTCTCTTCACCTTTTTTGCTGTTTTAACCGCTTGTCAATCAAGTGAGGATAATTCATACCCAGTTTTGGAGGAAGAGCAACCAGCATCTTTACCCTATACTTCTGACGAAGACATACAGGCTTTTTACGATCGAGGTGCGACTGATGAACAGGTCCATGTAAATGGTGAGGTAATTAAAAACTTAAGAGATGATCTTGAAGGTTCTCGTCATCAGAAATTTATTTTGGAGTTAGCTTCTGGTCAAACCGTATTGATTTCGCATAATATTGACCTTGCACCAAGAATAGATCTGCTTGAAGAAGGAGATGAGGTTGATATATATGGGGTTTATGAATGGAATGAGCGCGGAGGAGTGATTCATTGGACCCATCATGACCCGGATGGAGATCATATTGGCGGCTGGATAATGCACGAAAATAAAAAGTATGAATATCTAATTGATTGATATGTAGTCGGTTGGCTTTCTAATAATTTTCCTTTTTTACGTATTTATACGCTTGTTTCGAGCTTTTTTTATGTCGAAATTGAGCATGTTATGTCTGATATCGAATGGATTTGTATTTCTCCTGCTGAATTGAGCACAGCATGTTGCGCCAAAGAAATGAAGTTTGTTGTCAATGGCGCAATGATTCAAGGTCGCGATGTGATCTATCAAGCTGCCGTTAACTGCGATTCTATGTTTACGCAAATTATTACTGTCGCTGCGAGTTTAAACCGTTCTATTTATGACATCGAAGTTTGGGGAGGTTACGGACCAGAGAATAAAACCCAGGAACCAAAGAACAGAACAGACAAAGATGATGAATGGGAGGAGTTTGGACAAATCGCCTAATTATTTAACTAGTAGACGATATTATTCTTTATCGCATAAAGTACAATACCTGCAGTATTCTTAACATTAATTTTCTGGATGATACGGGCGCGCGAACCCTCAATCGTTCTGGGACTGAGATTTAATATTTCGGAGATTTCTTTATTTGTTTTTTCTTCACAAATCAGTTTGATAATTTGAATCTCTTTATCATTCAAAGCTGAGATACCAAAACGAGGTTTTAGCTTTTTCTGCTTCATCACATGATGCAACATATCCTTTGAAATATGATCATTAAAATAATAGTCATTTTCCAAGACGGCATCAACGACTTTTCCAGAATCAAAATCTTTTAATAAAAAGCCATTCGTACCTTTATCCAATAATTGCAAGATCAGTTCTTCACTATTGTGCACTTCACCTTTTTGGTGTATGGGAATAAGAAGAGGTAAAAAAGTGCAAGCAATCCAAACTCAATAATTGTATAGAGATTAAAAAGCCAAATATTATAAAGACCGTATGCGTTTAAGTAACTTCCAATGAGGTCTGAAAGAAGCGAAATTGCAGAAAGCGATATCAAGACGATCAAGGCTTTGGATTTCCTGATCGTCTTTGAATTAATTATTGCAGCGACCAAAATGAGGAAGGTCGTCAGTAATACAAAGTTTGCTATATTAAGCTCTACAATCAAGAATTAAGTGGGTTTTGCGAGCTGCAATATATTGGGCAAGGTTTGGCTTTATCAGCAATTATCCCCATCACCATATCATTTCCATTGGCATCGGTTCCAACCAGAACGATTTCCTTTTTTCCATTTGAATCTAGACCATAATAGAATCGAATACCTTTACAGCCAGGTTGAGCTAAAATTTGGTTGATGATCTCTTCTCCCATGAGATGATCAATTCTTTTGTTTGGGTTCGCGTTTCGGTAATTTTGAGTTAATTCAGCACCTTCTTGTAGTGAGATTTGTTCTCCTTCTGTTCCGTCAAAAGACATAAAGTTTAAATTTTGGTTAGACATATATTTCTGCCTAATTTAAAAATTTCATTGGCGTGTTTTGAATTGAGATAAAGGGTACAAATCTTAAGATGTTGGAGAACAGGCTTATAGTCAAAAAGATTCTTTAACAATTACGTATTTATACGTAGATGCGAAAACGATTTATTTCTTGAATTTCTTGTTAAATTCCTTAACCGTGTAGATAATACTATCGTACTCCATAACAGGGATGAGCTCCGCAAGCCCGTAAGACTTGTATTCCTCCATAGAAGCATCGCGCTCTTCTTCAGAGTCAAATGATTGTGAATAATAAGTCGTAGTACCTTCTCGATCTTTAACCGGTTTGATGTTTTTGATATTGTATAAAATATCAACCGTTTCTACTGGGATGTCTCCTTTAAATTGAGCCAATTGAACACGGTATTTAACCTTATCTAAATTGATTGTATAATCACTATTCTCTTCATTATTAACAGGTGTACGTTCGTCTACAAATGTTTCTAATTCTTGCTCCTCTGTATACCCATCCGGTAATTTATTCTCATCCACTCCAGCTTCTACCAGGGTAACGCGCTCATGCGTTTCGTATGCGATGACAAAGGTATTGTTGAATCCTTTTCTTCGCAGGTCTTTTTGATAAGCGCTTGCCTCTTCAAAAGTCTCAAAAGAACTTGTATAATAACGGTTTAATCCATCCTTTTCTGAAGCTCCATAAACAACATCTAGACCAGGGAACAATTCTTCGGTATCTACCTTTTTGCTGAAGGCTCCTAATTGCACTCGGAACAACTGTTTTGGATTACTATAATCTGGTCCTTCGCGTCCTTCTTCAATATTAACGCGTTCTACTTTTTCAATGACTTCATTGTCAACCGTAAGTATTGTTTCTCCGTTTCCAGAGTTTCGTCCAATTTCATCTACCTTAACGCCTTCATCTTCTAGCCCTGCCTTTGCAGCAACCGCCTCTTCAATTGAATTAAATGTACCTAAAGTGTAGTAAACCGTGTCTCCTTTTGTTATCGTGCTATATTCGTTGTAGCCTAAGTATTTGTGAAGATCATTGACCGTGACATCCTTCATTTCCTTGCCTACAACTATCACATATTTTAAACCTTCTCTTTTCCGATCCGGTCGTTTAATGGAAACGTGTCCTTCACGATTAAGAATAACTTCAGTTCTATACTCTTCAAATTCATGCTCATATCCTGTTGAGTCATAATAGAGTCTCAAGTGATTTGCGATGTCATCTTCTGTGATCGTCACACCGAATTCGTCAACAAAATTATCCAAAGGTGTATTGGGTTCATCATCTCTATAATCAGGGACACCATCTTTATCACCATCTAGCGGACAGCCACTCGTATCAACTAAAGCCTCCAAAGGAGTTGCAGGACATTTATCCAAAGCATCGATTACACCATCTTTATCAAAGTCATTCGGATCGAAATAGGCAAATAATGGAATGCCCTCTTCATCCATTAAAGTAGTATCTCCAGCCGCTTGTCTTTTGATCTTGAGATCATAGCTTAAGCCAACAGAAGTAAATAATAAACGATCAAATCCTTCATCTCCTTTTCGAATACCAGTACCAGCAGGGGATACATTATCGATCAAATCAGTAAATGTAAAATAATAGGTGGTTGCAACACGAAAATCCCAACGTGGTGAAATATGCCATTCAGCACCAAGACTTAAAGGAATGGCAAAACTTTGTTCCCGGTACTTTCCGAGGTCGTCAATATTTAATTCTCTTAAATTCGTTTCATAAGTATAGTCACGTACTAAAGCTTCTGCCGTTGTAGGAGCCAATGGGTCATTTTCGTCCATATTCATAATAGATCCGTCTGACCAATAAAAATACTGGTTACCATTTGCATCGTACAAATCTGTTTTGGAAAGGAATTCAAATGAGGCAATACCTGTTCCAATAAAGGGATGAAAATACTGACGTTTTGGTTGAAAAAGCGGATAGAAGTTATAATACAAAATGGCTGATCCCATTCGAATGCGTGATTCGAAATTATAATTACGCTTTAAAGTTCGTTCATTTGCCGCAATTTTAGAATAACTTGCAGTAAACTCTACGTTAAACATCCGCGTAACTGGAGCGTTAGCATAAATTGTTCCGCCAAAACGATTGACAGTAGGAGCGAATTGTTTTTGATAATTCTGCACTTCACCGTAATAAGTCATTACTCCTGTGCCAAGTCCAATTCTCGGCCGCATAACGTTGCGAAGTGTATCAGGTGCTTGTCCGAAACTGGAAACTCCAAACATAAGCCCAAGTATAAATACGAGGGTAAATCTGAACAGTTTTAAGTGGGAAGCATTCATTCTGTTTAAATTTAAGATATTCTGACCTGATAATGAAAATCAATGGTTGTTTTTCGACGAATATTTTTTTTTAAGGCTTCAATCCTATTCTTTTTCTGCCCAAACATAATTGGTCATATCCAATTCGAAAAGGTCCCGCGCACCATTGCCACCATTTTCTGCTGATGAAAAGGTAGAATAATACGCTTTCTTCATTTCAGGGTAGTATACAAAATGAGTTTCATCAGATACTGTGTTGATCGGATAGCCTAGGTTGACAGGAGCATTCCAGCCATCACCATTTTTTGTTGCCATATAGACATCATAACCACCCATACCTTCATGTCCAGTTGAGCTGAAGAATAATTGCTCTCCGTCACCAGATACAAAAACAGTTGTTTCATTGCCGTCCGTATTGATTGAGTCTCCTAAATTCTCAGGAGAGGACCAACCATTACCTTGTTTATAAGAAACCCAAATATCGGCTCGACCAAATCCACCTTTACGTTCGCTTATGAAATAAGCAGTGCTTTCATCGTCTGTAAAACTTACCGCCGCTTCGAACATGAACGTATTGATTGGTTTTCCAATGGCTTTTGGAGAATTCCACGTCCCTTTTCGATTTAATCGGCAATAGAATATATCAGAGTGCTTTGTCTTTGGTTTTGGTTTTTCAACCACCATCGTATTAATGGTCATATACATGGTTTTTCCATCTTTTGAGATATGACTAATGGCATCCATTCCTTCGGTATTCACGCGGTTGATAATTTCTGCAGTATTGGTTGCTTTGCTCCATTTTTTATCGTCTTCATTCCAAAAACTCACGTAAATATCTTCAAAATAGCGCTGATCACCTGGAGAAATACCTCCGCCTTTATTATCAGCTCTTCGTGAGACGAAATAAAAGGTTTTTCCATCAGGAGCAAGAACAGGTGCCGTTTCTTCAAAAGCTGTATTGATCTCAGAAGGAAGGCAAGTGATGGTCACATTAACAGGAGATTTCATCATTTCTATTGCGCGCTCTGCTTCTGCTTTATGAAATTCAACTTTCAATAATTTTGCCGTATTCTTAGGCAAAACGCCAAGGGCTAGGCCATAATTGGTTATTGCCTTATCAAGCAATCCCATTCGGTGTTGACAAGTTGCTAATACGTGTCGCGCTTCTATATAGACTTCCTCGTCTTTATTTAAGGCCTCCTCAACATAGGTCATGGCTTTTTCATAATTGCCAAGGGCAAGATGACACTCACCTAACCAATAGGTAGCTTCAGCATTGCCTTTATTTTTGCTTAAGGCTTCACGAAATTTCACTAAAGATAGACGGTATTGCCCTTCATTATAAAAGCGCTTACCTTCAGAAATCAGATACAGCGCTGTACCTTTTTCAAGAATATTTGATGTTGAATCGGGTGGTGTAAAGCTAAAACCAGTTGAAAAGGTCAATGCGAATAATACTGTTAAGGTCCACTTCATGTTCTCTTCGTTTATCGTACTTCTATTACTATGCTCGAGTTTAAGGCCTAAAATATCCTTTATAAAGCCTAAAAATAAAAAAAAAATGTTCGCCGACGTCAAGTACTACGCATCTTCTTCTAAATCTTTTGCCTCAATGACCTGATCGGGATCATGATCTTCCGGAACGAATTGGTTCGGTTCGCCTTTAATAGCGAATTCATTTTTGCTTAAATCAACTAATTCATGCATCGATAAAGTAGCAGAGGTAATGGCCAGAATAGGTGCAAAAGCAGCCAAAATAAAGGTGATCACTATAATACTACCCCATAACAATTGTGTGCTCGTTGCACTCGGCAGTGTTGGATAGCTCCTGAAAACATAAAAGAAGGACAAAAAGAAAATGGAATAAATACTGCCGATAGCGATGGCTAAACCTTTTCGCTTCGATACAAAATAGACACTCTGTTGAATATTCAATCGGCGTCTTTCGTTGATATAATCGATAAATGCGAAACCGTAGAAGTAAAATCCAATAGCAACCGGAATGGAAAAGATGAGAACATTTTTTATGGTTCCCCCAAAAAATGAAGCTATCCCCAGGATAATCACTATAAAGGTATATTCCCAAAGAATATTGCGCAAAGCAATGCGCATACCGCGTTTGATATCATGAATCAATTGGCGCAAGCCAAATTTGTATTGATTGCCGGTCAATATTTTCTCAATGCGCTCCGACAATAAAGCTAAAATGGGTGATAAGATGATCACAACGATATAGAGTGTGAATTTTGTAAAGACAATATGAAGGGAATCAAAAAAGAGCATTTTAACCGATTTCCAAGTCACTTCCCGCATCGTCTCAGGACCTTGTGCTTTGCTTTTTATCTCATAACCGATAGAATATTCAATCGATTCAAAATATAGACCCAACCAGTAAATCCCAGCAAATAGGATCAGCGGAAAAAGAGCAAACCAATACAGTTTATGTTGTATCAGAAATAGAATGCCTTTGACGTAGTTTTTATAGCCTAGTCCAAGAAGCTGGAAGAAATTCATCTCAAGGTTAAAATTTTTCTAAAAATACAAATGCCAGCGGATTTATAAAATGAAAAGAGAATTATTTGTCCCCGTAAAAACATAATCACTAATTTTACCTAACACACCTTGGACTTTTTATATACATATCATCCGGGCTGGATATTTTTGGCAGTCGTATTGGCGTTTCTATACGCCTTTTTTCTTTATCATAAGGATGAAGTGTTAGATGAGGTGCATCACAGATTAAAATGGGGGCTAGCAGCATTTCGTTTTTTGTCGGTGCTGACATTGATGGTCTTATTGATCGGAATTATTCTGGAACAGTTTGCAGAGCGCAAGGAGAAACCCTTATTGTTTATGGTAAATGATAATTCCGCTTCTGTCTTATTATCGGATGATTCTTCATTTTATAAAGGAGACTTTATCACTGAATTAAACAGTTTATCAAAAGAGCTAGAAGCAGATTTTGATGTAGTAAAATATGATTTTGACGGAGTAACAAAGCCTGGTTTCAGTGGAGATTATTCGGGTAAGGCTACTGATTTATCCAATGTTTTTAATGGGATTTTTGATCAGTATACCAACCGAAATATAGGCGGGATTGTTGTTGCTTCTGATGGTTTATATAACCAAGGAGCTAATCCTGTATACGCCATTTCAAGAAGAAGTTTTTTACCCATTTTTACCATTGGTATGGGCGACACCAACGCTGTTAAAGATGTCAGAATTGATGAAGTGAGGCATAATGAAATTGCGTTTTTGGGGAATGATTTCCCTGTAAGTTTAACGGTTTCGCAAACCATGTGCAAAGGCGCAGAAGTTCGAGTTGGAATTTATAACGGGGATAATTTAATTCAGGAACAACAAGTTACTTTTGCAAATGAATTTGATCAAGTTAACCTCTCTTTTCAGTTAAAAGCATTAAAAAAGGGATTTGTAAAATACACGGTCAAAGTCAGTTCATTGGATGACGAGTACAGTGAGAAGAATAATATAGCCAACTTTTACCTGGAGGTAATTGACGGCCGGCAAAAAATCCTGATAGCCCATAATGGTTCACATCCTGATATTTCTGCACTGCAGTCTGTTATCGCAAAGAATAAGAACTATGAAGTGGACGTGAAATTGATGGAGGAGGTCGAGGAGACAGGAAAATACGATTTATTAATTTTGCATAATTATGATGCGCTTAACCCAAAACTGGAGGAAGTGCTCAGGGGCGGAAAGCGACCAACCTTATTTATTCAAGGAACAAAAACGAATTTGCGTGCAGTTCAGGATATTGGAGTTGGTTTTAGTGGGCGCTCTTCAGATTTTGAATCAGTTGGGTTTCAGCATAATCCAAATTATAAAGAGATCTTGTTATCGCAAAACACCTTGCGCCTGCTATCCGAAGCTCCACCGCTAGAGGTGCCATTTGGTAATTTACAATTTAGCAATGCTTTGGATGTTTTAGCTTATCAAGAGGTGGGTAATATTCAATTAGATCAACCGCTTATTTATTTCACACAGAAACAAGCGAGTCGTTTTGGAGTCATTATGGGTGAAGGTATATGGCGCTGGAGATTATTTGATCAACTCAAAAATAAAAACACCAATCAATTTGAAGAGTTAATTGGTAAAATCATCACTTATTTAGCCGTTAAAGAAAATCGAGATCCTTTTAAAATTCAATTGGATAATGAATATACCGAAAACGAGTCTGTCAAAATAGGCGCCAAGCTCTATAATCAATCCTATGACCTGATTAATGAACCTGAGGTTTCTTTTGTTTATGCCAACGAAGACGGTAAAGAATTCGAATCGTATTTTGTCCGAACGGCAAATTCCTATCAGTTGGAGCTGGGCGCTCTGAGTCAAGGTGTATATAAATGGACAGCGAAAACGACCTTTCAAGACCAACGCTATGAAAAATCGGGTACCTTTTTAGTACGCGAAGTGAAGATAGAATATCTGAATCCTGTAGCAGATCATCGATTGCTCCGCAACCTTTCGCAACAGTCCAGTGGCGACTTTTATTTCCCCAATCAATTAGAATCGTTGAAGAAAGATTTGCTCGAGCGAGAAGATATGGTCACGGTTGTTTATCAAGAGAAAGAGTTTAACGATTTAATTGATTATAAATGGATATTCTTTTTAATCCTTATTCTATTCTCCATTGAATGGTTTGTCAGAAAGTATAACGGATCTTACTGATTCCTTCTGATTAGAAATTCTATATTTGAGACTATTGAAACGATCCAAGACGAGAACTTTAATTCCCTTTTTTTCATTGTTATTATCGGTTTTAAGCAGCTTTGCACAGCCTAATAAACTGGTTAACGCACAAAATTTTTTACAGTCTGGTGAATTGGATAAGGCTAAATCAGAAATTGATTTAGCGGCTCTGCATGAGAGAACAGAGGCTAATGAAAAAACCTGGCGCTACCGTGGGGATATTCATTTTGCTTTATACACTTCACAAAATGAACAGTATAAAAGTCTTGAAAAGGAACCGTTAAAAATTGCATCTAAATCCTATCAGCAGGCCTTGGAAATTGATCCAGATGGTCGATATCAAAAGGAGATCCACGAGAAGTTGATGATCATTGGAAATTATGGCCTTAATGAAGGTGTTGCAGATTATAATAAAGGTGATTATAAGAGGGCTTTAGCCAATTTTGTGATATCAATAAATGCAGCTCAAGCTGTCGGTAAAATTGACACGCTCGCCATCTATAACGCCGGTTTAGCGGCAGAAAAATCAGGTGATCAAATAAACGCCATCTATTATTACAAACGTTGTGTTGATCTAGGTTATCAAGGACCGGCGTGTTGCTTATTTATTATCGACCAATACCGACAAGAGGGCAATGAATCAGCAGCAATTAATCAAATTAACGATTGTCAGGAGCGATTTCCAAAAGATCCGCAAATGAAGATTGCGGCGCTTAATTATTACTTAAAGTCTGGAAATAATGAAAAAGCCAAAGTCTTGTTGAATGAGTCTATTCAAAATGACCTAGAAAATGCTGTTCTTCACTTTACTTTGGGGGCTCTTCTTCAAAATGAAGGAGACCTGAACGGAGCAATTGCGTCGTATAACAAATCTTTAGCCATTGATCCGAATTATTTTGATCCCATTTATAATCTCGGGGCGCTATATTATAACCTTGGTGCTGACATCAATAACGAAGCCAGTGGTCTTGTTAATCCCATAAAAATAGAAGAGGAGGAAAAGAAGCAATGAAACATTTTACAACAGCCATAACGTATCTTGAAAAGGCACGAGAACTGAAGCCAGAAAACAGAGCGGTTTTAAATAGCTTGAAAGAATTGTACGCTCGAACCGGAAATACCGAGGCTTACAACGAGGTAAAAAAAGCAATAGATCAGTAAAGAGTAAAAAAAACAAGGCTTTTTCACTCATAAATCTACCTTCAGTCTTAAACGATTTATATCTGATCAACTATCAATAAGTAATTTCGCTGCTGGGGTTTATCAAATAGAACTCAATAATGGCAATAGCAGCGTCGTAAAATAGCTGGTTATAGAATAAGTAAACCGCTCATAGTCGGATATTTTGCGTTTGTCATTTACCCATCTTCTCAGCTAAGTTTT
>JAURQI010000159.1 GCA_030836155.1 Crocinitomix sp. | reverse complement strand
TAACGTTTGTATAAAGATATATCTTTATTTTTCTTATCCCAATACCTTGCTATAACTGCATTTCAGCAATAGGGCTTTTTATAGCCAATACATTTTTACTGCTGACGTGGGTATAAATTTCGGTTGTTTTAATTGAATTATGACCCAAGATCGCTTGAATGTATCTAATGTCTGTGCCGTTTTCAAGCATGTGAGTGGCATAGGAATGCCGCAACATGTGCGGAGTAACATTTTTTCTTAGACCCGCATGGCGTGTTGAACGTTTTAAAACGTTTCTTACGCTAATTGCTGTATATTTTCCCCCGTCGATTCCATTAAATAGATATGTCTTTGGAAGATAAACCTTATAGTACCTGCGAAGTAAGTTGAGGACGTTTATTGGTAAAGGAACAATTCTATCTTTTGCACCTTTTGCATTTGAAATTTTAATACACATTCTTTTGCTATCAATGTCTATCAGTTTCAAATTGATCAGTTCGCCAATTCTCAGTCCACACGCATATAAAAGCGCAAGTGCTGCCTTGTGTTTAATATTTTCAGTAGCACTAATAATATTGTACACATCATTTTTACTTAAAATTTCAGGTAGTTTTCTGTCCTTTCGAGGCCTTTCGATGTAGTAAATTTCTCTTGGTCGCTTTAATACGTGCTCGTAATAATACTTAATAGCATTTATGTGTTGGTTTTGCGTACTGCGCGAATATCCCCTTATCACTAAGTGATACTGGTAGTTTTGTATTTCCTTTTTAGACAGGGTATTGACATTGCCTTTGAAGTGTTTATGAAAATAATGAAGACAGGAAATATATACACCAACAGTACTTTGACTGTATCGTTTTCCAATCATTTGGCGTTTTATTTGTTTGAAATCCATAATGGGTCAAACCTAGAAAAACGAGTTGAAATGATTCGGTAAATAAACAATTGTAGTCGTTTGTAAACGTATTTAAATGCTTACAAATGTCTTATTGAAATCAAAATAAACGGTCAGGAACGAACTCACCCGACGACCTCAACCATGAGCGCTTCATCCGTTTTCGTCACTTTCGTTAAGCCATGCTTAGAGAGTCCCTTTATGGATTTATCCCATTGCTTATTGCTCAGGCCAGCTTGCTCTTTCAACGCACCAAGATCCATTGATCCAGATTTCGAAAGAATATCGAAAACCAACTGCTCATTTTCGGTTAATTCTGGTCCGCTTGGTGCATCAAATTTTTCTGGGCGCATTTGCGGGAAAAACAAGACTTCCTGAATAGATGGATTATTCGTCAAGAACATCACCAAACGGTCGATACCAATACCCAAACCTGAGGTAGGTGGCATTCCGTATTCCAGTGCACGTAGGAAATCATAATCGATAAACTGACTTGCTTCATTATCACCTCGTTCGGCAAGTTTTAATTGCTCTTCGAAACGCTCGCGTTGATCAATCGGGTCGTTGAGCTCAGAATAAGCATTTGCAATTTCTTTTCCGCAAACCATTAACTCAAAACGCTCAGTTAACGTGTCATCTTCACGGTGAACTTTACAGAGCGGAGACATTTCTTTTGGATAATCGGTAATGAATGTCGGTTGTATATAATTGCCTTCACATTTTTCACCAAATATCTCATCGATTAATTTACCACGGCCCATGGTTTCGTCCACTTCAATAGCATTGGCTTTGCACCAAGCCGTCAATTCTTCTTCTGATTTCCCTTGAATATCAAATCCAGTAAAATCAATAATGGATTGGCGCATGGTTACGCGTTTGTAGGGCGCTTTAAAATCAACTTCGTGTTCGCCAAATGTTGCTTTTGTTGTTCCGTTAACGGCCATTGCTGTAAACTCGAGCAATTGCTCGGTGAAGTCCATCATCCAGTTATAATCCTTATACGCCACATAGATTTCCATGGCTGTAAATTCTGGATTATGCGTCCGATCCATCCCTTCGTTTCGGAAGTTTTTTGAGAATTCATAGACGCCTTCAAATCCACCAACAATTAGTCTTTTTAAATATAATTCATTGGCAATTCGCATATATAATGGAATGTCTAATGCATTGTGGTGCGTCATAAAAGGCCGTGCAGCAGCACCACCGGCGATCGGCTGCAATACCGGTGTTTCCACCTCAAAATAACCACGCTCATTAAAGAACTGACGCATGGCATTAAACAATTTTGTACGCTTGATAAAGATCTCCTTCACATGCGGATTGACCACCAAATCAGCATATCGCTGACGGTAACGCAACTCAGGGTTGGTAAAAGCATCATGTACCTTTCCATCAGCATCTGTCTTCGGTAATGGCAGTGGTTTAAGTGATTTGCTTAATAGGGTGAATTTTTTCACATTCACGGTAATTTCTCCCACCTGTGTTTTAAATAACTCACCTTCGATACCGATAAAATCGCCGAGATCTAATAATTTTTTAAAGACATCATTATACATCGTTTTGTCTTCGTCCGGACAAATTTCATCACGGTTAAAATAAACCTGAATACGACCTTCAGAATCTTGAATCTCACCAAAAGAAGCTTTTCCTTGAATCTTTTTACGCATAATTCTACCGGCAATAATAACCGATTTACCTTCCTCATAATTAGCTTTAATCTCATTTGATTTATCACTAACCGCATAAAGGGCTGCTGGATAAGGTTCAACACCTAGTTCGCGAAGGCGGTTAAGCGCTTCTCTACGTTGTACTTCTTGTTCTGACAATTCCGAATTACTCATATAATGCGTCGTTTAAGCCAGCAAAGATAATTTTTATCACCTTGACGAATGGTATTTGAATGGAATTTTTAACGAAATAAGCGGAACATTTCCGCAAAATTCACGTTGAAAAGAACTAAGTTTGAACGTTTTTTTGAAGCAAACAACGAAATTAGGTTGAGAAACGTATACAGATTAGCGTTCAAAGAAGACAGTTATAACAGCATGAAAGAACTTATTGCCAACTTAGCCAATCAAATTAGAGAAGCCCGTGAAATCGGTGCTTCAGCTCCTTTTAAATCAGCGGATCGACAAATAAATGCCGTCCTTGTTTGTGGTTTAGGAGGTTCTGGAATTGGTGGCCGCATTATCGGTTTATTGCTTAAAAATGATTTGCCGGTTCCTTTTTTATGTGTGAATGATTATGAAATGCCAGCTTGGGTAAATGAAAATACCTTGGTGATTGCCTCTTCCTATTCGGGTAATACAGAAGAGACACTTTCAGTAATCAAATTCTGTCAAGAACGAGGCGCTGAAATTGCGGTTATTACCTCTGGAGGTGAATTAAAGGAACGAGCGGACGCGAATAGTTGGAATAAATTCATCGTACCAGGCGGAGAGCAACCTCGGGCCATGTTGGCGTATTCTTTAGTACAGCAATTATATATTCTTGAGCGTTATGGCTTAATCAGTAGCGAGATGCTTGATGATTTAGCAAAGACACCAGATTTTATTGAATCGCAAGAAGAAACCATTCGCGAAGAAGCGATGCGTATTGCGCAAGGTTTTCATAAAAAGCGCCCATTGATCTATGCAGGAAATGACTTTGAAGGGGTTGCGGTGAGATGGAGACAACAAATAAATGAAAATGCAAAAGAGCTTTGCTGGCATCACGTTTTTCCAGAATTGACGCATAATGAATTGGTCGGATGGGCTGGCGGATCAGAACATCAAGCTCCTTTGTTTTTATTTTCAAGTTTTAATCACCCACGTATCAATCGCCGTTGGGAAATCAGCAAAGGGGTTATTAAAAAATATACCAATACCATACTAGAAACAAGTGCAATTGGTGAAACCAAATTGGCGCAAAACTTCTATCTAATCCACCTTGGTGATTGGGTTTCGTATTTTATGTCTGAACTAAAGAATATTGACCCTGTTGAGGTTGATGTGATTGGTTATCTTAAGGCTGAAATGGCAAAAATGAAAGGGTAACCATAGTTTCTACAAG
>JAURQI010000014.1 GCA_030836155.1 Crocinitomix sp. | reverse complement strand
TTCGTATTATTGCATTGAATCTAAACGGGCATTTTCGCCCAAATCGTAGTTTTTCAAGCACGTATTTTCATTCAAAGAAGAAATCGAAAGACAAATATTTTATGACTGATATTTCAGCACTAAACGCTAAGAAAGTAGCGGAGTTAAGGGAGATTGCTACACAATTGGGTGTGGCTGATGCCAAATCATTAAAGAAAAAAGAATTGGTAGATGCTATTGCCGCTCAAGGAAATGAAAGCAAACCTGTTAACGAGCCTTCGAATACTGAAGGAGGTGAAGGAGGTGATCAAACCAGAAGAAAACGCCGTCGTAGAAAAGCTGTTGGTGAGGAAACTGAGAAAAAAGATCTCTTTTCTGATAAAATAAAAGAGGAGGTAGAAAAAGCTCCTGCTGCTGAAGTCAAAGAAGAGAAGAAGGAAGAACCAAAAGAAGTTCAGAAAGCGACTCCGGTTGAGAAAAAAGCACATCCAAGAGCTAACCAGAATAGAAATGCGGATAAGCCACACGTGAGTCAAAAGCAGAATAATAACCCGAATAATAAGGGGGATAACAATAATAATCAGCAAAATAATAGCAACAACACGAATAATAATCCGCGGAACAAACGCACCAATAATAACCGTAAGAACTTAGAAGAGTTTTATGGTTATAATTTTGATGGTTTAATTATCAGCGAAGGTGTTTTAGATATGATGCAGGATGGATATGGTTTCCTCCGATCTTCTGATTATAATTATTTGCCTTCACCAGATGATATTTACGTTTCTCAGAGCCAAGTTAAAAGACATGGTTTGAAGCGCGGTGATACGGTAAAAGGAGCAATTCGCCCACCAAAAAGTGGAGAGAAATACTTCCCATTGATTAATGTGAGCAGTGTCAACGGTCGTGAGCCTAATTTTGTGCGTGATCGTGTACCTTTCGAGTATTTAACACCATTATTCCCGAAAGACAAATTTACAATTACGGGTCACCCTAAAGAATCAATGTCAACGCGAATTATGGATCTGTTTGCGCCAATTGGAAAAGGGCAGAGGGGGATGATTGTTGCGCAACCAAAAACGGGTAAAACGGTCTTGCTTAAAGATGTGGCAAACGCTATTGCCGCAAATCACCCTGAAGTCTATTTGATTGTACTTTTGGTTGATGAGCGTCCTGAAGAGGTAACGGATATGGCACGTTCAGTAAATGCTGAGGTTGTTGCTTCAACATTTGATGAGCCAGCTGACAAGCATGTTAAATTGGCTAATATCGTTTTGGAGAAAGCCAAACGAATGGTGGAATGTGGGCACGATGTGGTGATTCTATTGGATTCAATTACACGTTTAGCACGAGCATACAATACAGTACAGCCTGCCTCTGGTAAGGTATTGTCAGGTGGTGTCGATGCAAATGCATTACATAAGCCAAAACGATTTTTTGGAGCAGCACGTAAGATTGAAAACGGTGGTTCATTAACCATTCTTTCTACCGCTTTAACTGAAACCGGTTCGAAAATGGATGAGGTGATCTTTGAGGAATTCAAAGGTACGGGTAATATGGAATTGCAATTGGATCGTAAAATTGCAAACCGTCGTATTTATCCAGCAATCGATATTACGGGTTCAGGAACAAGACGAGAGGATTTGTTAATGTCTAAAGAGGCGCTGCAACGTATCTGGATTCTTAGAAAGTATTTAGCGGATATGAATCCAGTCGAAGCGATGGAGTTCATCAAAGAGCGAATTCAAGGAACCCTTTCTAATGAAGAGTTTTTGATCTCAATGAACGGTTAATGATTTGACTTATTTGGTCTATGAAGTGGTTTTAGTAAGTCTAAAACCGTTTTTACAGGACTGAAACATTCACTACCAATTTCGTAGAATAGGGTGTTCCAATGGTACATGCCTCCATTCCATAATCCAGGTTGCTCTATGAATTGGACAGGTATGCCTTTGTGATCTTTTTTCACAATAAAATATTGATCACTATTGCTAAACGATTTTAAGTCAAATTTTGCTCCACGGTAATCTTTGGGAGCGCAAATAATTTCAACCGGATTAAAATGGGTTGATTTTATCAGCATATTTAATTGGGCGTTTTTACCTGAAATCTGCGATTTTTCAACGATCTGACGACGTGGCCTTCCTTCGTCACTCATGACCCAAAATGGTCCACCACCAGGTTGACCTTCATTTTTGACCATTCCACATATTCGAATCGGTCGGTTTAATAAGCTATATAGCTTTTCGGTGGAAACGATGTCCGACGGAGTAAGACGCATGTCGTACGTGGCATTTAATTCTTGCACAGCGCCAACATAGTCACCTTTATTATCGATTTGTTTTAGAATAGCAAATACACGTGATTGAAAATCAAGCAAGATTCCAGCCAACATCTTTCGATAATTGGCCGAGTTTTTAGAATGATCCTGATGTTGAACATTATCTATATTTCGGATAAAGATGAGATCAGAGTCAATGTTATCAAGGTTTTCTATCAAAGCGCCATGACCCGCTGGTCGACTGATGATATTTCCTTCATTATCATATACTGGCTCTGCATGATCATCAAAGGCCAATGAGTTCGATTTTTCATCCTGAATAGAGAAATCAAAATAAAAATCAATACCTGTAGTCTCACGCAAAATTTTAATACTGTGCTGAATATCTTCTTTAAAACGTTCGTTTATCGTAAAATGAAAATGTGACTTTTCACCGCCCACTTCAGCTCCTTGCAAAATGTGTTCTTGAAAAGGATTAATAATGAAATTTCCATAACGATGGAACGGGATTAATCCCTTTGGTCGATTTCCGAAATTAAAACCGTCTGATGATAGGAGATGTTTCAAAAAAGGTTCAATCTCAATGGTTCCTTTTTTTAAGTCATCTTTAATGTCTTGTGAAAGCTTATTATAAAAAGCGAATGTTTCAATGCTATTGATGAGGTGTTCTATAAATTCAATAGAACGATCATCTGGTTTTCCCTGATTTAAAAAAGTATAGGCTGCTCCAAACATGCGTGATGCAGAACCACTTGAAGGAATAAAAAAACTGATATTCAGGTTTGGTCTGCTATTCTCAAAATCTTTAATGGCAAGACTTTGCTCAGATTCAGATAAAAGTCCAATTCCATTATCAATACGGCAGGATCCAAGTAATTCAATGGTTGGATTACCTTTTTTGATTTTTTCCTGCTGCTCTTTTATTTTTTCAGGGGTTGCTTTCATGTTAATGTGAACCTTTATGGACACTTTCTCTTTAAATACGGGAACTAAAGATAGAAGTTTTGAAAAATTCAAAAAAATTCATTGAAGTTTAATCAATTAACCGTTTATTTTTGTTTCGGGTGATCAGAGATTATTTGCAATATCGTCGACAAAGTGTAAATCAATATGGTTTGCATTCTCCTTTTATGTACCGATTCTATTTGGATGTTGTCCGTAATCGAAAAAAAGGTAAGGTTCAAGAAATTGAGAACCTCAGAAAGCAACTCAAGAAGAATAAGACTATAATTGAAGTGACGGATCTTGGGGCTGGATCGCGCAGAAATTCGACCAATAAAAGAAAGATAGCTGATATAGTAAAGCATGCCTCAGTGTCTGAGAAACAAGGACGCATCTTAAGAAGGATAGTCGATGTCTATGCGCTAGAAAACATCTTAGAATTAGGCACTTCTCTTGGGCTAGGAACAGCATATTTATCAGGTCAATCGTCAAATGTAAAAGTCACGACAATTGAAGGGTGCCCAGAAACGGCTAAAATTGCTCAAAATAATTTCGAACAATTGAGTATACAAAACGTTGTTCAAAAAGTAGGCGCTTTTGATGAAGTTTTAACGCATCTAGATGGCGTTACTTTTGATTTGATTTACATGGATGGAAATCATCGTCTAGCGCCGACGTTAAAATATTTTGAATGGGCTGTAGAACACCTGAGTGAAGAAGGGTTTATTATCCTAGACGATATCAATTGGAGCAAAGAAATGATAGAGGCATGGGAACGTATTAAAGCGGACAAACGTCTGAATGTTAGTATGGATCTTTTTCGATTCGGAATTCTGTCCAAAAGAGAAGGCCAGCGAAAGCAAAATTTTGTACTAAAATATTAAAATGAAGATATACACAAAAAAGGGAGATACGGGAACCACTGGTTTAATCGGAGGCACACGCGTTGAAAAATATAACATCAGAATTGATGCTTATGGTACTGTAGATGAGTTGAATTCTCATCTGGGTTTGTTGCGTGACAGGGCTATTGATCAAACACACAAAGATATGCTTATCGAAATTCAGGACCGTTTGTTTACTATAGGATCTTGGCTAGCGAGTGATCCTTCGAAAGGTGGAATGAAATTGCCAGAAATTAAAGTTTCTGATGTGGAGCGATTAGAAAAAGAAATGGACGCAATGGATGGTGAATTGGAGCCAATGAAAAGCTTTATACTACCAGGAGGACATGAAACGGTATCGTTTTGTCATATTGCCCGTTGCGTTTGTAGACGTGCGGAGCGATTAGTAGCTGCTTTATATGATGCAACAAAAGGGGAGGGGATTGATCCTGTTATCTTGGCTTACTTGAACAGATTGAGTGATTATTTGTTTGTATACAGCCGTCTGGTGAGTAAAAAACTTGGAGCCGAGGAAATTCCATGGAAACCTAAGGTTTAAATAAGTATTTGAAAAAAATAAATCAAAAAAACTTGCGTGGAAAATTAAAAAATTACTTTTGCGCAATAATGAAAATGAAAGAACTATGTATTGGACGTTGGAACTAGCTTCATACCTTGAAGACGCTCCCTGGCCAGCAGCGAAAGATGAACTTATCGATTTTGCTATGCGAACAGGAGCACCGCTAGAGGTGGTAGAAAATTTACAGGAAATAGAAGATGAAGGAGAAACTTACGAGAGTATCGAGGAAATTTGGCCCGACTATCCGACTAAGGATGACTTCTTCTTCAATGAAGATGAATATTAATAGAAAGCCCGAAGCATTATGTTCTCGGGCTTTTTTTTAATGGCAATTGTTCAGCGTATAGGTAAGGTCTGTGCGAATAACTATATGTCAATTAGACGTATTTAATTGCCTCTCACTATCATTACCAATTTGGAAACTTATCTTTTGGCAGGGTAGATTAGTGTAGTCCGACATATTGTCCGAATTCCACAAACTGGCATCATTTCTGACTAATTCGGAATACGGACCCGATATTATTGGTTTTAAAATTGGGTTAAATCAGTATTACTCGCTAATTTTAGCGACTCATTAATTTGAAAATAAACAATGTTTGGAATTTTAAAGAAACTGGCGGGAAGCAAGTCGAAGAAGGATGATAAAATATATCAACCCTACGTCGACAGAGTAAAAGCAGTAGAAGCTCAAATTAAAGTATTGAGCAATGATGAGTTGCGCGGAAAAACTGACGAGTTCAAAGCAAAATTAAAGGATAGAACTAAAGAGCTTGAAGACGAGATTAAAGCCCTAAATAAAAAAGCAGATGATAATCCCGGAATGGATTTTCAAGAGAAAGACGGCATTTATACAAAGGTTGACAAACTCAAATTAGAGATTGATAAGGTTATTGAAACGGTCTTAGATGAAATTTTACCTCAAGCATTTGCTGTTGTCAAAGAAACGGCTAGGCGTTTTGCAGAGAATGAAGAAGTTGTTGTTTCGGCGAGAGATTATGATCATAAACTAGCAGACGAAAAAGATCATATTCGTATCGATGGCGATCAAGCGATATGGGCTAATAAATGGAATGCATACGGAACTGAAGTGACTTGGAACATGATTCACTATGATGTTCAATTATATGGTGGAGCCGTATTGCATAAAGGAAATATTGCAGAGATGCAAACAGGTGAGGGTAAGACATTGGTAGCTACGCTACCGGTCTATCTCAACGCATTGGCTGGGAAAGGTGTACACTTAATTACAGTGAATGATTACCTAGCAAAGCGTGACTCAGAATGGATGGGTCCTCTATACGAATTTCACGGTTTAACGGTAGATTGTATTGATCGACATAAACCAAACTCGCCAGAACGTAAAGCGGCGTATCGGGCAGATATTACTTTCGGAACGAATAATGAATTTGGTTTTGATTATTTGCGTGATAACATGGCCTCAAATCCAGATGAAATCGTTCAGGAAAAACATCACTTCGCCATTATTGATGAGGTCGATTCTGTTTTAATTGATGATGCTCGAACGCCTTTGATTATTTCTGGACCAATGTCTGGTGGAGATAAGCATGAGTTTAACGATCTGAAGCCAAAGATCGAAAAATTGGTGGCAGCACAGAAAAAATTAGTTAACGAGTTTTTGATTGATGCCAAAAGCAAACTAAAAGGAATGGAAACCGGTGATGCGGATAAGGAGACCCTATTTGAGGGTGGACTTTCTCTATTAAGAGCCTATCGTGGATTCCCCAGAAATAAAGCCCTCATTAAGTATTTGAGTGAGGATGGAATTAGAGCGCAATTGCAAAAGATAGAGAACTTTCACCTGCAAGACCGTGAACGTGAGATGCCGAAAGCAGATAAGGAATTATATTTTGTTATCAATGAAAAGCAAAATACGATTGAGTTAACTGAAAAAGGTATTGACTTGATTTCTGATGGTGAGGATCGCAACTACTTCATAATGCCTGATATCGGATTACAATTGAATGAATTGGAATCTCAGAATTTGGAGAAGCAGGAATTACTGAATCAAAAAGAAAGATTGATTGACGATTTCAGTGAAAAGTCAGAACGTATTCATACCATTAACCAATTATTAAAAGCGTATTCACTTTTTGAAAAAGAGGTTGAATATGTAATTATGGATGGTAAGATTAAGATTGTGGATGAGCAGACGGGGCGTATTATGGATGGCCGTCGTTATTCAGATGGCCTTCATCAAGCGATTGAAGCAAAAGAAAATGTGACAATCGAGGCAGCAACACAAACTTATGCAACCATTACATTACAGAACTTCTTCAGAATGTACCATAAATTATCTGGTATGACGGGTACTGCCGAAACGGAGGCTCAAGAATTCTGGGATATCTATGAATTAGATGTTGTTGTGATTCCAACTAATAAGCCGATTCAACGATTGGATCAGGAAGACTTGGTATTTAGAACGCAACGTGAAAAATTCAATGCAGTAATTGATGAAGTGCAGCAAATGGTTGAAGCTGGACGTCCAGTTCTAGTTGGTACAACAACAGTTGAGATTTCGGAGATTTTGAGTCGAATGCTTCAAATGCGAAAAATTGAACATAATGTATTGAATGCTAAATATCATAAACGTGAGTCAGAGATTGTTGCTGAAGCAGGACATGCAGGAAGGGTGACAATTGCAACGAACATGGCCGGTCGTGGTACGGATATTAAATTAACGCCTGAGGTATTAGCAGCTGGCGGTTTAGGTATTATTGGAACAGAACGTCATGATTCAAGACGTGTAGATAGACAGTTAAGAGGTCGTGCAGGGCGTCAAGGAGATCCAGGATCTTCTCAGTTCTTTGTCTCTTTAGAAGATGATTTAATGCGTAAGTTCGGTTCTGAACGAATTGCAAAAATTATGGATCGAATGGGGTACAAAGAAGGCGAAGTAATTCAGCATTCGATGATTACTAAATCCATTGAGCGCGCGCAGAAGAAAGTGGAAGAAAATGCATTTGGCGTTCGTAAGCGATTGTTAGAATATGATGATGTTATGAATGCGCAACGAAATGCGATTTATAAAAAGCGTCGTAATGCCTTGTATGGAGATCGTTTGGAACTGGACATTTCTAACATGTTCTATGATGTCGCTGAAGAGATCGTTAACGAGCATTTCCCATCTCGAAATTTTGACGCATACGAATTTGACTTGGTACGTTACCTGAAGATTTCATCTCCGGTTGAACGAGGTGAGTTTGAATCGACTAATCCAGGTGAATTGATTGACCGCATTTTTGATGAAGCAATGACAGCTTACGAGCAAAAAGCAGATCGTTTAAATGCGATGGCATTGCCGGTGATTGAAAAGGTTCTAGAGAATGAAGGTGATCGTTATAAGAATATGATGTTGCCTGTGAGTGATGGATCTAAATCACTACGTGTCATTGTTAATCTAGAAGAAGGAAAAGAAACGGGTGGAAAGATATTCAAGAAGCAAATCGAGAAAATGATTACACTTGGATTTATAGACAATGAGTGGAAAGAGCACTTGCGTCAGATGGATGATTTACGTCAGACCGTTCAGCACGCTTCCATCGAGCAAAAGGATCCTTTGGTGATTTACAAGAAAGAATCATTTACTTTATTCCAATCCATGATGGGCAAAATGAGTAAAGAGGTGATTTCATTCCTTGCAAAGTCGGACTTGCCACAACAGGCACCTGAGCAGCAACAGGCAACTAAGGAGAGTGAATTTAGCAATAGCGGAGGAGCATTCAAGAATGCACAAATTCAACAACGTGAGCAGGAGTTTAAAGGGAGTGAAGGTTACGAACAAGCAAGAGAAAATGCGGGTCAACCAAGACAGGCTCCAAAACGGAAGCCAGTTGTTAACGCACAACCAAAAATTGGACGTAACGAAAAAGTTGAAATCCGCAACATGCAAACCGGCGAAACAAAAACGCTCAAATACAAACAAGCGGAGAATTTATTGAAAAATGGAGCTTGGCAAATCACAAAAAAAGCATAAATAACAACGAATAATAAACGTATAATCAAACCGCAGTTATTGAATTTCTAATAGCTGCGGTTTTTCTTTTCTTGTACTCTATATGATAAGATGGAAATGGAATTACGCTTTATTAGCACTCTTCACTTTACTGCTTGAAATTGCGATTGAATACTTTTTTAAAGGAGGTTTTATCCGTTATTTTATGGGGGATTTCTTTATTGTTTGGCTGCTCTTTTATTCATTAAGAACCATAATCAATTTAGATCCTAGAAAAATCATTTTTGCCGTCATACTCTTTTCCTTTACAATTGAGTTTTTGCAATTAGCTCAATTTCCAGCCAGAATGGGTTGGGAAAGTAGTGTCAGTTATCGTCCTTGGAAGCTCATTCGACCCTCTGGATTTGGTAGCTTATTTGCTTGGAGGAGTATGTGTTTATTTGATGGATTTGAGATGCAACGGTGCGCCTCGCCAAATATAAAAAATATCTTCAAAATCGAACTCCCATCACGCAAATATCATCTACCTGCTCCATATCACTATGATGGATTAGAATGGACTATATGCGGTTAAGAAACAGGATTTCAGTCAAATATTGATTTAAGACCATTCTTGTCCTGTTCGATAGACCGTGCCTTTGAACGTTGCAACAAGCACTTTCTCTTGATTAAAAATGTCGACTTGATAAACGCCAATTTTCCGTGACAAGGATAACTCACGAGTCTGAGTGGTGAGGGTGTCTCCAATTTTAACCGGTTTTAAGTGTGATACAGAAGTCTCAACCGAAACAGCATGAATGCCATGTGAATTGACTGAAAAAGCCAAGGCACTATCGCCTAATGAATAAGTGATACCACCATGCGCGATTTGAAAGCCATTAACCATTTCAGATCTCACTTCCATTATGCAACTGACCGATCCCGGGGAAACAGAATTAACTTTGATTCCCAACCACTGACTCATGGTGTCATTGGACATCATGCGATCTACAATCTCAGTTGGTGAAAGCATTTTACTTTTGAATTGCTCCGTTCATTAGTGCAATCATCCCTGATAAAACAATGAACAGTTGTGTTTTAGTTTCGTCATCTAAAGTTTCTCCATCTTCATCTGCCGCCTCGATTTCATTCATAACGAATTGCATTAAATGATGTTGAGCCGTTAACTCTTGCATGGGCGTGTAGTCTTCATTTTTGTAGATCGCATCCAAGGCAAGAACAAAGGGTTCTTGAAAAGCCTCAATATCATCTTCAGAAATCTCTTTAATCATCAATCCCGCCAAATCAAAGGCTTCATGAGTTATAGCAAAATAATAGACCGAAAAAACATTTAAATCTTCGTTTTCATACTCAATTCCTGCTTGAAGAATATAATTCACGAGATGCTGTTGCTTTAAAGTAAAGGTTTCAATCTTCTTGTCAAGCGCATCTTCACTTAAACCGTCAATTTTATTAACGGCCTGTTCAATATTTTCAATCTTTATTTGACTCATTATGAATGGATAAATGTGTTTTGTGTGTTTGGTACAAAGTTAGTAATTTATTAAGTGCCAAAATTGCGATCAATAGATGAAGTTAATTCTGAACTTATGCCCAAGAATTTGCTCAATAAATGCTATATTTAGCATGGCTCCCCGATTAAAATAAAACACCTATGGCAATTTATTTCAACGAAGATTATCTCAACTTTTTTAAAGAACTCGCCCCGAATAATCATAAAGATTGGTTTGATGAAAATCGGCAGCGATATTACAAATCAATCAAAGAGCCTTTTGAAGATTTTGTAACCAGTTTGATCGAGGAGGTTCAAAAAAGAGATTCAAGCATACAAATCACGTATAAGGATGCGATTTTTAGAATTAATAGGGATATTCGTTTCTCTAAAAATAAAGAGCCTTATAAACTCAATCGATCAGCGATTATATCACCGAATGGAAGGAAAGACAAAGCCTTCCCTGGATTGTATATTGAAGCCGGACCAGAGCATTATCGCGTGTATGGCGGAGTATATCAGCCGAATAAGGACCAACTCTATGATATTCGAGAGTCGATTGCCAAAAATGCTGGAAAATTCAAGAAGTTGATTGAGGATAAGCGTTTTGTTGACTTATACGGTGAAGTGAGAGGGGATAAGAATAAAATTTTACCCAAAGAGTTTAAAGCTCAGGCTGAAGAAACACCGCTCATCTTTAATAAACAGTTCTATTGGTTTACTGAGTTTGAACCAGAAATTTTAGAATCCAAAGACTTGATGGATGTGACGTTAAAGGCATATGAAGCAGGTAAACCTTTGATGGACTTTTTTATTAAGGCGATGTATCGGTAGATCGTAAAACTGAATTAAATCACATTAACTTCTCGTTCCAATTCGATGCCGAATTTAGAGATGATATCTTGTTTAATGTCTTCTGAAAGCTGATAGATGTCCTGGCCTTTTGCACCACCGTAGTTCACTAGAACAAGCGCTTGATTTTTATGAACGCCATAGTTGCCCAAGGTTTTACCTTTCCATCCTGCTTGATCAATCAACCAACCTGCCGCAATCTTAATATGATTTTCGTCAATAGGGTAATGCGCTATATTGGGATGTGCAGCTTTTAAGACCTTAAATTTCTCTGCATTGATTACAGGGTTTTTAAAGAAAGAACCGGAGTTTCCAATCTCAGCTGGATCAGGAAGTTTTCTTTTTCGAATGGCAATCACCGCATTACTAACATCTCGTATAGTTGGTTGAGTGACCTCCATTTCCTCCAACTCCTGCTCTAAAGCTCCGTAACTCGTGTTTAAATGGTGTTTTCTTTCAAGTTTTAGAGTGACATTAACGATGATGTACTTCCCTTTTTGAGCATGTTTAAAAACGCTTTCCCGATATCCAAATTGACAGTTTTGATTTTGGAATTTTTCGATTTCCAAAGTTGATAGATTTAGCGCTTCTAGTTCATGAAAAACATCTTTTATTTCAACACCATAGGCACCAATATTCTGCATGGGTGCTGCACCAACACTACCTGGTATTAAAGACATATTTTCAATTCCACCGAGGTTATTATCAATCGCGAATAATACAAACTGGTGCCATACTTCTCCAGCACCTGCTTTAACTAATGTGAATTCTTCGTTCTCGGAAATAATTTCAATTCCTTGAATTTCATTTTTCAGAACTAATCCATCAAAATCTTTTGTCAATAGAAGGTTGCTTCCACCGCCTAAAACCAACATGGGGTCATCCGTGTTTTTTCGATTGGACAGCAGTGCCTTTAATTCCTCTATATTGCTGAAATTTGAAAACTTAGCAGCTTTACAGCTCAGCCCGAAAGTATTATGGGGTTTTAGGTTGACGTTTTGTTCTATCATTTTATTACAGCTCTATTCTAATCAAAGTTATGAACTTATCGATAGTTCGTATAAGAACAGTTTTTCTTTTTTCAATACTCCTTGGTTAATCATTCAACCAATTGGTTAAATAAAAATGGTTTATATTGTGCAAAAAAAAATCATCATGAAAAATCTTTTTCTAGCACTTTTGGCTACTTTTTTAGTGACTTCTTGTACCGTTAAGACAAACATCCAATTTAAAGAAGATTTTTCGGGTAATCTCGAATATGTCTTTGATATGTCGGAAATATATGGATTGATATCTGACGATACGACAAAGGCAACATCTATGCTTGAAGGTGATAGCGATATGCAAGCGTCAATGGACGAAATGGAGGCTCAAGATGGCATTAGCAACGTTAAATTAACGGAAGATTTAGACAAAGGAATTTATTCTTTGAGTATGGATTTTGTTGATATTGAAGCCTTGAATGAAGTTTTAAGTGGCGATGGTTTAACCGGAGCATTAATGGATGATTCGGCCGGAA
>JAURQI010000158.1 GCA_030836155.1 Crocinitomix sp. | reverse complement strand
TTGTTGTCCATCAATTGATAGGTTTACGGCTATTTCTTCTAAATCTTGATCCGATTGATTTCGCACACGAATGTGCGCTTCTACAGGTGAGTTTATTCGGTGAACCGGACTTTCAAACCAAACACTGTCTATTGAAATGTTTTCAGGATTAATCGCTTTTGTTTGATAATAATAAGTCGGAATTTCTTGCAATTCAATATCACTAATATCGCTTACTTTAGATTGAAAATCGCCCAACAGAATTATTCTGCGATTCCCATCTTCTTCAATATCATTAAACAGATCAGCTTGCAGCTTTAGAATATTGGATAAAGGAGTTGATTGAGCCGAGTAATTCACGGATTTAATCATATCCTTAACTTCCGATTTTGAATAGAATCGTTGATGAACCGATTCTAAATCACCAGTCAATAGGTTGATCCGTTCATTTTCCTCTAAACCTTCAACGATAGACAAGGCTTGGTTTTTAGCTTCGTTGAGTAAATCACCATCTTGCCCCTCAGCTTGCATGCTATATGAATTGTCAATGTAAATAGAAGTGAGGTTTTCTGTTGCTTCTCCTTTGCCTGAAGGGATATAGGGCTGGGCGAATGCAAGAATAAAGCAGGTCAGCATCAATAATCGCGTTAGTAAAACAAGCAGATGCTTCAATTTAGTTCCTGATTTCGAATCCTCAACGGCTTCTTCTAAATATTTTACGCGTGGAAAATAAACCGTTTTGTACCGACGGAAATTGAATAAATGGACTATAATCGGAATCGATAGCGCGAAAAAAGCCCATAAAAAACCAGGATACACAAAACTCATAGTACAAATATGGTGATTCAGTTTTGATTTTGCCAAGAATTGCAGTGCAGACTTTGTACGTTTTATCAAGAGTTTTCAACGAACTCCTTACTTTATAATCAGGTCTTAAGATTTCAGCTCTTGCAAAAGACCGGAAACCCCGATTCCAAACAATGCAAAATCATATTTACAAGGGTCATGAGCATCAAACCTTTTAACCGCGTTCATGAGTTCTTCTAATGCTTTCCAGTCATTTGCTTTGCGTTTAATTAAACCGAGTTCTCTCGCTACATTTCCAGTATGTACATCCAGTGGTATATACAATTCAGATGGATCAATACTATTCCAAATTCCAAAATCAACCCCTTTATTATCCTTTCTTACCATCCATCTTAAGAACATGTTAATTCTTTTGCTTGCTGATCCAGACAGCGGATTGGAAAGGTGCTTTTCAGATCTTTTTTGGTGTGGTGTTTTTAAGAATTCTTGACGAAATGCAGCTATACGTCCTGCCATAGAGGATGTTTCTAAATTGAATGCTGCCTCTAATCCGCCATTATTGGTTTTGTAAAATGATCGCATTGCCCTTAAAAAGAAATTCAGATCATCAGCATTAAACGTGCGGTGTACAAAATGTAAATCTTTCAAATCTTGATCTGACGCATTTTTGATAAAATCATAGGGTGCATTGCCCATGATCTCGCAAAGTTTTAAACCATTTTTAATGATTGTTGGACGTTGCCCCCAAGAAATGGTGGCTACGATAAAACCTATAATCTCTATATCTTCAGGCGCTGTAAAACGATGAGGAATGGAGATGGGATCATCCGTAATGAATTGAACTTGATTGAATCGATCTGCCTGCTCCTCTAAAAATACCCTTAGGATTTCTTTCTTCATCCTAGCCATTAGCGTGCGTATTCACAATTACACCATCTTTCATTTCAAGCGTCCTGTCAGACATTGCGGCTAATTCACGGTTGTGTGTTACGATAACAAAAGTTTGATCCATCTCCGCTTTAAGCCGAAAAAATAACTCATGTAATTCTTGAGAATTTTTAGAATCTAGATTTCCAGAAGGTTCGTCTGCGAAGATGATATCAGGATCATTAATGAGCGCTCTGGCAACCGCTACTCTTTGTTGCTCACCTCCAGACAAAGCGTTGGGCTTATGTTCTAGGCGATGGGCTAATCCAAGAAAATCAAGTAATTCCGCCCCTTTCTTTAATGCGTCGTTTTTAGAACGTTGCCCCAATAAGGCTGGAATGATAACGTTTTCTAAGGCGGTAAATTCAGGCAAAAGCTGATGAAATTGAAAGATAAAACCAAGTCGTTCGTTACGAAAACGTGCCAGCTGATTTCCTTTTAATTCGTTTGTAATTTGCCCAGCGATACTAATGCTGCCGCTATCTGGTTCATCAAGTGTACCAAGAATTTGAAGTAAAGTGGTTTTGCCGGCTCCAGAGGCTCCAACAATCGAGACAACCTCACGTTTTTTGATTTCAAGATCAATTCCTTTGAGGATCGGTAAGTCTCCATATTTCTTAAAAATTCCTTCTGCGACTAACATAGGTCGCTAAAATTAAGTAGATTTGAATAAAGAACCTATTCTTTTCAAATTGTGTTTGAAGAAAACGAAAATAACTACCCAGTAAAACCTGAATACATTGTAGATCATTCAGGACGCAATAGGATGATGTTTTTTATCACAGTGGTGGCTATATTCATTCTTTCAGGTGATTTTATTCGCGATTCATACATGATTTTACTTGAATTACTCGGAGTTTTTCTCATTCATGAATTAGGACATTTTTTAATGATGCGGTTTTTTGGTGTAAAAGCCCAAGGGATGTTTCTGATGTCCATGTTTGGTGACCGATCCAATAAAATGAGACATAGTACTTCTCAACGACAACAAGCTCTGATCAATTTGATGGGGCCAGTTCCTGGGATTATCGCTGGAGTTGTAATGTTTATGATAGCTATCAACAATCCGAATCCGGCTATTTTAATGGTTGAAGTTTCACTTCTATTGATTTCAGTTAATGTGTTGAATTTACTGCCATTAGATCCTTTTGATGGTGGTCGGATCATGGAGGTGTTTTTCTTTTTTAAAAACGACCAGCATAAACTGGCATTCACGCTAGTTTCTTCCTTGGTTTTGATATTTGCTGGTATTGTATTTTGGTTTTGGCCGCTCATCATTTTTGGTTTTTTGATGGGACTTAAAGTAAGAGGTTATCAAAAGAGTAAAGAAGTGCATGACGACCTTGAGGAGTCTAAGATTAATTACAAAAAAGAATACCGAGATCTGACAAATGGCGAGTATTGGAAGATTCGCGCTGCATTCTTGATGCAGAATCCAAAATTAAAAGATGTTATACCTTCTGGCTATACGCTATGGGAAAATGAAAACTTTATTGTAGAGCGCGTAAGACAAATTCTACGGTTGAATATTAAGCCCGATGTTAATGTTAAGGGGAAGCTAGCCATTGTTTTCTTGATGTTAGCGTTCGTTGTATTTCCGATTTGGCTTGTTTTTACTAATCTTGACCTTGTTTTTTGGTATTTCGAAAATGCAAATTTTTAGCGTAGGAGACGAGGTAAGTGTTATTCATGACACGATTAAAGGAAAGGTGTTAAAGGTTGAACAGCACCAACTACTAATCGAAGATGAGTTTGGTTTTGAGAGGTATTATCGTCCATCAGAATTGACGGTCGTATCATCAGAAAAACATTATAAAAATCTCAATTCATTAGCGAATAAAGATGGTTATCATTCAAGCGATAAATATTCATCCGCTTCTTCTCCAGGGGCAACGCAATTATTTGAAATTGATCTGCACATCGAGAATTTATTGGACACCAACACTGGAATGACAAATCATGAAATTGTACAATATCAACTAACGGCTTGTCGAGCATTTGTGCAGCAAAGTATTGAAAAAAAGCGAAAGAAAATCGTGCTAATTCATGGTAAAGGTGAGGGAGTGCTTAAAGGCGAAATTCGTCAATATTTAAACGGTATAGAAGATTCATCACCGATTCGGGTAGATTATCATGATGCTAATTATCAGAGGTATGGTATTGGTGGAGCAACTGAAGTGGTACTTTTTTACAATTATTAATGAAACTGAAAATAACGGGTCTTTATTTCCTCATTATCATCATGCCTTTGACGACAGGTGCTCAAGAAAAAGTCGACACCAATTTAGTCATGCAGCACCTCAAAGCAATCGTTGAAACACCGAGGTTCCGAGCATATCCAGATACAGCGATGCTTAATCAAGTAGCAGGATACATCCACCAAAACTTTGAAAAATACGCTGACTCGGTCGTCTATCAGCCATACCGATTAGAAAGAAAGATATTTAAGAACGTCATTGCATCATTTGGAACAGAAAACGAAAAGCGAATCATCATCGGAGCCCATTATGATGTTTGTGGAAACCAAGATGGAGCAGATGATAATGCATCAGGCGTAGTGGGTTTATTGGAATTGGCTCGTTTGATAGAAAATAAGAAGCTAGGGTATCGGATTGATTTAGTAGCTTATAGTCTAGAAGAACCACCATTTTTCCGATCAGAATTCATGGGCAGTTATGTCCACGCAAAGTACCTCCACGATAATCAAATAGATGTAGAAGGAATGATTTGTCTGGAGATGATCGGGTACTTTAATGATGCGAAAAAAAGTCAAGACTATCCTTTAAGAATTCTCAATCTGTTTTACGGAAGTAAAGGTGATTATATCACGGTTGTACGCGACTTTAATGGCGGTGGATTTGCACGCAAGTTTAAAAGAAGAATGAAGCGCATGGACTACTTGAAAGTCAAATCATTTCAGGCACCCGGTAAATTAACAGGTATTGATTTTTCAGATCATTTAAATTACTGGAAGTTTGGATACAAAGCCGTTATGATAACAAATTCTGGTTTTTACAGAAACAAAAATTACCACCAATCAACCGATCAAATTCCAACATTAGATATCCAAAGAATGGGTGGTACTATTCAGAGCGTATATGATTCTGTAATCAAATTGTATGGTCGAGAGTAAAAATATTCCGTATTTATACGTATTTTTTTCAATTTGGGCGGACTCATTTACTGTTTTTAACTACTGATTATCAGTATTTAATTAGTTTAAAATCTTTCTATGTGTAATCTCATGTCATGATCAGAAAGAGGGTGATATTTTTTTGTATTTTTATCTGAGAAATTTAATCAAGCCATTGAAAGATTGCAAGTTAGGCAGTCCGAACAGGATAGAATTTATATAACTTATGGTTACAAGAATATTTCAATTGAAATTATTATGGTTCGCGCTCTTAATGATGATTATAGCGGGGCCAATAAATGCTCAGTCAAATTTGTGGACAGTTGAAAATGTTGCAGGACAAGGTGAAGAAGGAACTTATATTGATGGAGCAGCGCCTATAAGCACGCATATTCCAAGGCCAGTTTCAATGGCGACTGATGCCGAGGGAGATGTCTACTTCACGAGTGTGGGTTATTTCACGAGTTCAGAATCCGGTGTTTACAAAATTGATCTTTCTGAAAATACGGTTAGTCAAGTCCTTTCAGATGTGCCAGGTATTGCCGGTATCGCGATTAATAAAGAAACAAATATGCTCTATTTTTCCCGTGGATTAAGCTTTGATGGAGGCCCTAGTTCAATTGAGTATATCTATTCCAAAGATTTAACATCGGGAATCCTGGATACACTTGCCGGTACAGGTGTTAACGGCAATCCTTTAGACGGTTATCATGCCAGAACGACACCGATAGGTGGAGCATCTGGTCTGAAAATAGATCCTAATGGACAGTATCTTTATTACCTCGCTCCAACATTAGGGGGGGACGGCCCTGGAATCAATTTCATTCAGCGCATAGACTTAACGACAGAGGAGACTTATCGCGTTGCAGGTGTAGGAGGTACAGGAGAGGTTACCACTGCAGAAGATGGAGATGATGCAATTTCATCATTCATTGCTGTCAGACATGGTTTTGATTGGGATAGTGAGGGCAATTTATATTTCACCACGACTGATCAAATGATTAAAAAGATTGTTGATGGCAAAATATATCATGTCGCAGGGACGGGGGAGCCGGGTTATGGCGGAGATTTAGGTTTAGCGGCAGAGGCGCAAATTTATTTGGATGTCAGTGGTGTCTATATTGATCGCGCAACAGATGAATTGTATTTCTGTGATACAGGAAATAACCGAATTAGAAAAATTGGATTGTCAGGCAGTGATGACCCTGATTTTTTTATTACAACATTTGCGGGCACAGGTTTTGATGAAGGAGATGATGGAAATCCTCTAGGTGATCTAAGCAATGGAAATTATAAATTGGCTAATCTGACGAATCTGAGACCATTCGATATCCTTCCCTTAAATGGTCATTTCTATATAAGTGATAATACATATAGATTGAGAAGAATATTTACTTGTAAAGAGGCCCAAATAGTTGGTTCTAATATGAGTCCGACAACGGTTTGTACGGGAGATGTTGTCAACCTTGTCATAGATGGAGAATTAAATGACGCCAACCAATGGACTTGGTTTCAAGATGAATGTCTGCCAACGAATGTGATTGAAGGAGAAAATGGTGCTTCAATTGACGTGACTGTTGATCAAGATCGTTCTTATTACGTAAGAGGCACAGGAGGCTGTACAAGTGTTTATTTTGAATGCTTCCAGTTCGATGTTGAAATTACCTGTAACGAATATTACAACACTTTCACACCTAATGGTGATGATGTCAATGAGTTTCTTGAAATTCCGGCAGTTGATAATTATCCAATCAATGTGGTGCGAGTTTATAACCGCTGGGGAGATCAACTCGAAGTGATCCAAAACTATGACAACGAAACAGCGGTTTGGAGAGGTACGAATGGAGCAGTGGAGCTAGGAGCTGGAACTTACTATTTCACCGCAGAAGCCAATGGTATATTAATTACCTCAGGTTGGGTACAACTTATTAAATAAAGGAAAATGAAGAACGGATTTTTACTTCTGACATTATTAGTTTCCAGCTTGGTTGGTAATGCGCAACAAGATGCAATATACAGTCAGTATATGTACAATCACTTTATCTTGAATCCCGCTTATGCAGGTTCTCGAAATGCTATGAGTGGAGTATTAATGCATCGAACAAGATGGGTTGGAATGGATGGTGCACCAACAACCTCGACTTTATCTGTACATTCAAATCATAATGCAGCTGGTTTAGCTTGGGGTGCAAATTTAGCAGCTGATCGTCTGGGACCAACACGAAATATTCAGTTTGCAGGAACAGCCGCGTATCATCTCAGAATGAAAAAAGGTAAACTAGCCTTTGGTTTGAGACTTGGTGCGTTTAATTCTTCGGTGAATGCGGGTGCTCTTGAGTTTAAAGATCAAGCCGATATATTTAATACAGGAAACCGTCAAAGCGTATTAGTGCCATCCGCCGACTTAGGTCTCTATTATTATACCCGAAAATTCTATTTCAGCTTCTCTTCAAATCACGTGAATCGGCCGGATATAAATCTTGATGATTGGGCTGGTGCTAATTTTGCTCTCCAAAATTTCACAACGATCGGAATGGGATATGCCGCAGAGATTAATGAGAACCTAACATTCCGACCTTCTATATTGCTGAAAGGTGTAAATGGGACTCCAGCTAATCTTGATATAAACTTTAGTGCCTTGTTGTATAAAAAGGTGTGGTTTGGAATCGGTTTTAGAAATCAGACCACTTTAAGCATCTTATTGGATGTTAACATTACTGATTATATGCGCGTAGGTTATGCTTACGACGCATTTTTAAACAGAGTTAACCTGGCTTCATCTGGAGCACATGAAATATTTATTGGATTTGACTTAAATACTTCGAAAGAAGCAAAAACTGTTTCAACACGTTATTTGTAGGACTACAAAAACTGCTGTTTTAAACCCGCCTTAATGAAAAAGATATTTTTATTAATCAGCTTTCTGTCATTATTGACGAACAATTTGTCCGCTCAGACCTATAGTATCATACGTGTGGATTTGGAGTGTGAAGTAAAACCTATTCTTAGCGAGGCAATTAATACGCACGAATCTGAATTTGCACCCTTTGTTTCAGGTGATTATTTTTATTTTTCTTCTGACCGTAATCCAGATGTCATGATGGATGGTGAAAACAGCTGGGCAAACTTAAAGCATATTAATCTCTTTCAAGGGAAAATTAAAGGTGATGTAAATGAAAATGTTGAGCTAAAGGGAGTTCGTTTGGTTTCAGAACGGTTTAATTATGGCAGCCATACTGGTCCAGCTAGTTTTTCTGCTTCGGGTGATACTATTTTTGTATCACAAGTGCGTGCTGATGGTAAAACGGGAACGTTCCGTCCGCAATTATTCTATGCGATCAAGTATAATAGTAGATTTACAAAACTGACTCCGCTGTCGTTTAATGATCCCGCCTATACTATGGGTCATCCTTTTTATGATTCAGCCAATAAGCGCCTCTACTTTTCATCTAATCTGCCAGGAGGAAAAGGAGGCAAAGACATTTTCTATAGTGATCTAACAGATTCTGGCTGGTCTAAACCAGTGCCGTTTGATTTGGTTAATTCGGAGAGTGATGAAATGTATCCTTTCATTGTGGATAATATATTATTCTTTACATCTGATCGTAATGCGGACAAAGATGGGATGAATATCCATTGGAAAACCCTGAATACAGAACAGCCAGTCGAACCACTTAAAGGTGTTAACTCTAGTCAAAATGATTTTGCATTTTTTGCTTTCGCAGGTTTAAACAGGGGGTTTCTATCATCAAATCGCAATGGTCAAGATGATATTTTCTTTCTTGATATAAAGCGTGGAAACACGATTCGCAGAGAGATGTCAGGAACATTGACGTATAAAACGATAAGTGGTTTACCAGCTAATATTGCTATTCAAATTGTAGATGAAAATGACTTCGTTTTGTATGAAACCAAAACAGATGATAAGGGTCAGTTCGTTTTTAAAGATATCGACTATGATAAATCTTACACCATTCGCGCCATGGCAGAAGAAGATTTATTATTGGCTTTAAATGATCAAAATGGTGAAGTAGTAGCTAATATGACGGGCGATGAAGACAATTATTTCGTATACCGTCACCTTCAAAATGAAAAGAACGGAACGTTAAATATTATTCCGGAGAATATGATGGACTTTAAATTGGATCAAGGCCATTTGACAGCTCAAATTGTATACGAAGACGATCCAGGTAAATATCCGGCAAACAAAAAGATTGTTTTGATCGATGGTGCAGGCAAAGAATTTAAATCGACATATACAGATGCTCAGGGTAATTTTGAGTTTAAGAAGCTTTCCCTTAAAGATAATTACCTTTTAACGATTCCCGAAGTAGAAGAAGATGTCATTCTATTGGTTTATGATATTTATGGGAATGTAGTGGCTGAACTCAAAACAAATCAACAAGGGACATTTACATATCGAAAAATCAATGGTGATTATACAAATAAGCTCCAATTGCAGGAGGAAGAAGAATTGGCATTTGAGTTAAACAACCAGACAATTTGGGGATATTTTGAATATGATAGCAAACCCAATGCGAATCGGGAAGGGTTAATTGTAAAAGCCTTTGATGAAAAGGGTAATTTATTAGCAGAAGAGGTTACAAATAAAGAAGGGGTATTCCGCTTTAGAAATCTGCCTGCACAAAACAGTATACTCTTTCAACTAGAAGAGTCGGGTGAAAGCTTTGTTTTAGACGACTTCACCCTTTATATTTACGATCGTAACGGTAAGAAAATTGCAGGTTTAAGAAGAGGACAAGATGGTTATTTCACATTCCGCCCGCTAGGTCATGACAGTGAGAGTAACCTGAGCATGATGGAGGAAGAGCATATGGAATTTATTCTGGGAGATATGAAACAACGCGATTATATCTTGGTCTATTTTGACTCTAATCAGAGTCAAGTGAAATCGGAGGATAAGCGGATTATCAATAACCTTTATAAAGTACTCAAAGAAAACCCAGATATCAAAATTGAAATCAACGCCTATGCTGATGCTCGATCTTCGGATGAGTATAACTTGATTCTATCAAAGAAAAGGGGTGACTGGATTGTTAGTTATTTAACATCAAAAGGGATCTCTAAATCTCGTTTTATTGTTAATGCATACGGTGAAGCAAGGCTGGTAGATGAGCGCAATGATGCCTTGAATCGAAGAGCAGAAATTCATTTGTATTAATAAGTCAATATTCGTGGTGTTCATGCTCACATTTCGCCATGACTTTTGAAGATCAGTTCAGTCCAAAAGATCATGCTGTTCTGAAAAAGATGGGGATTCTTCTGAGTCAAAATCAAATCACACTGGCTAATCCTTCAAAAAGTAAGGGGACTGAAGAACAAGCTAAGATCACTGAAATCAAAGAGATTCAATTGGTAAAAACGAATGAACGTCGCTTTAATTTCTGGTCAATCATCACAGTTTTCTCTTTACAGCATGCTTTAAAAAAAAATCCCCATCAGTGCTTGACTGATGGGGATTTGAAGTTTTATTTACTCCTTTTTTGTTTCCTTCTTCTTCGGTGGTTTTTTGCCTTTATCAATTTTAATCTTGATTTGCTCATTTTTTTTATCAAAACTAATATTGATCGTGTCACCTTCAGCCAATGTAGCATTGATGATTTCTTCAGCTAAAGGATCTTCAATATACTTTTGAATAGCTCGGTTCAATGGTCGAGCACCATATTTTTCATCATACCCCTTATCGGCAATATAATCTTTGGCGTCTTCCGTGATTTTAATTTTATACCCTAGATCCTCAATGCGTCCATATAATTTCTGCAATTCAATATCAATAATTTCATGGATATCTTCTTTCGTCAACGAGTTGAAGATGATCATATCATCAATACGGTTTAAGAATTCGGGTGAGAATGCTTTTTTCAATGCATTTTGAATAATTTTCTGCGAATTTTCCTCTTGCTGAGAAACTTTTGCGTTTGTTCCAAACCCAACACCTGTTCCAAAATCTTGTAATTGACGCACACCAATATTTGATGTCATGATGATGATCGTATTTTTGAAATCAATCTTGCGACCGAGACCATCCGTCATATGTCCATCATCCAATACTTGTAATAAGATGTTAAAGACATCTGGATGCGCTTTTTCAATCTCATCTAACAATACAATCGAGTAGGGCTTGCGTCTAACTTTTTCCGTTAACTGTCCACCTTCTTCATATCCAACATATCCCGGAGGAGCTCCAACTAATCTAGAAACTGAGAATTTCTCCATGTATTCTGACATATCCACACGAATCAGGGCATCTTCAGAATCAAACATTGTTCTAGCTAAGACCTTTGCTAACTGTGTTTTACCCACGCCAGTCGGCCCTAAAAAGAAGAATGACCCAATCGGCTTATTTGGATCTTTTAATCCCGCACGATTACGTTGAATGGCTTTAACAACTTTCTTTACCGCATTGTCCTGACCAATCACGCTTCCTTTAATGGTTTCACCCAAGTGCATGATTTTGCCACTTTCAGATTCAGAAACCTTACGCAATGGAATACCCGTCATCATTGAAACCACTTCAGCCACATTGTCTTCCGTCACTAATACACGGTTTTCCTTCGCACTTTCCTCCCAGCGGATTTGTGCTTCTTCTAATTCGTTTTGCAGATTCTTTTCTGTATCTCTTAATTCAGCTGCTTTTTCATATTGCTGACTTTTGATTACATCACCTTTTTCCTCCTTGATCTCTTCAATCTTCTTTTCAAGATCAGTAATTTCTTTTGGAACATTGATATTCGTGATATGCACCCTTGATCCAACTTCATCTAAAGCATCAATAGCTTTATCAGGTAAGTTTCGGTCAGACATATAGCGCTCCGTCAAACGAACACAAGCGTCAACCGACTCAGGTGTATATATTACACTGTGGTGATCTTCATATCGTTCCTTGATGTTATTCAAGATCTCAATCGACTCTTCAATCGTAGTTGGTTCAATCAATACTTTTTGGAATCGACGTTCAAGTGCGCCATCCTTTTCAACATATTGTCTAAACTCATCCAAAGTCGTCGCTCCAATTACTTGAATTTCTCCACGTGCTAAAGCCGGTTTAAACATGTTTGAAGCATCTAAAGAACCCGAAGCACCACCAGCACCGATAATGGTGTGAATTTCATCTATGAATAAGATGATGTCTCTCGACTTTTCTAATTCATTCATGACCGCCTTCATTCGCTCTTCGAATTGTCCACGGTATTTAGTTCCCGCAACTAATGATGCCAAATCAAGTGAAATGATTCGTTTGTTAAACAAGACGCGTGATACTTTCTTTTGAACAATTCTCAAAGCAAGACCTTCTGCGATAGCTGATTTACCAACTCCCGGTTCACCAATTAAGATCGGGTTGTTTTTCTTTCTTCTTGATAAGATCTGAGAAACACGCTCAATTTCTGACGTACGACCAACAATCGGATCCAATTTATTTTCTTCAGCCATTGCTGTTAAATCACGCCCAAAATTGTCGAGTACAGGCGTTTTCGATTTTCCTTCACCGCCCGCAGATCGTTTAGATCCCGAACCAGATGAACCGCCTGAGCCACCACGGTACCCTCCGTCGTCATTGCCCTGATCATCATTATCAGCTGAGTTTCCAGGAAACTCAGCTTTAGGATAGTTTTGTTCTTCTATCATTGCTTCTAATTCTTCTTTTATGTTTTCGTAAATAACACCGTACTTATTGAGTACACGTGTCCCTAGATTATTTTCTTCTCTCAAGATAGCCAATAAGATGTGCTCTGTTCCTACTTTTGGACTCTTGAATAATTTCGCTTCCAAATAAGTGATCTTAAGCACTTTCTCTGCCTGACGGACTAAAGGTATATTATTAGCGGTAATACTTTTTGTACGCTTTTCTTTTAACGTTTTCTCAAGCTCTAATCTTACTCTATGCAAGTCAACGTGAAACTCTAACAATAGTTTAATGGCTAAACCTTCACCCTCACGCAAAATACCTAAGAGGATATGCTCGACACCTAAATAATCATTACCCAATCTCAACGCTTCCTCACGACTAAATGACAGGACGTCTTTTGCTCTTGCTGAAAAATTTGCATCCATAATTAATACTTTAATCTTATTCTAACTGAACAAGTCTGCGACCAGTTCTGTTTTGTGTTGTTTTGATTTTGATATGGCAAGAACCACTTAACGCAGCTATATTATTCTAATAGACGTTAAAAACGGCGATTCATTGCAGTTCTCATTAAATAATTCTGAGCAATCCAAAATAACCTAATTATTCCGGATTGTCAAAATACAAAGAACAATTATTATACCGATTGTTAATAAACATTATTTTCCTGCCATTTTTGTTGATAAGTCGACAAATTGACATGCTTTTTCAAGCGAAAAAATCCCTATTTTCGGCACTTAAACTATAAAGAAACAAACGATATGTCAGACGGAGAAAACATCATTAAAGTAGACATTGATGAGGAGATGAGATCAGCCTACATTGACTATTCAATGTCGGTGATTGTTTCACGTGCTCTACCGGATGTCCGAGATGGACTAAAACCGGTTCACAGACGCGTATTATATGGTATGCAAGATTTAGGTGTCTTTGCAAACCGTCCATATAAGAAATCAGCAAGAATTGTCGGGGATGTACTCGGTAAGTACCACCCGCATGGTGATTCTTCTGTATACGATACAATGGTGCGTATGGCGCAGCCTTGGTCTTTACGTTATCCTATGGTCGATGGCCAAGGTAACTTTGGATCGATTGACGGCGATAGTCCAGCGGCCATGCGTTATACAGAGTCGCGTTTACAGAAAATTGCTGAAGAAATGTTAGCCGATTTGGATAAAGAGACGGTAGATTTTTCTTTGAACTTTGATGATTCAATGGAAGAGCCGACGGTACTTCCAACGAAGATTCCAAATTTATTAGTCAACGGAGCATCAGGTATTGCAGTAGGTATGGCGACGAATATGCCTCCACATAACTTAAGCGAAGTTGTGGACGGAATTACGGCGTATATCGATAACCGTGATATTGAAATCGACGAATTGATGCAACATGTAAAAGCACCTGATTTCCCAACAGGAGGTGTGATTTACGGTTATGAAGGTGTAATAGATGCATTCAAAACAGGTAAAGGACGTGTTATTATGCGCGGAAAGGCTGTTATCGAGGAAATTCGAGAAGGTCGTGAAGCCATTATCGTTACGGAGATTCCTTACCAAGTCAATAAGGCCGACATGATAAAGAAAACGGCTGACTTAGTAAACGATGGTAAAATTGCTGGTATTTCTGATATCAGAGATGAATCTGACCGTAATGGTATGCGCGTAGTGTATGAACTAAAGCGTGATTCGATTCCAAACGTAGTTTTAAATAAGCTATTTAAATACACAGCGCTTCAATCATCTTTCCCAGTTAATAATATCGCTCTTGTAAAAGGTCGTCCTGAAGTATTGAACTTGAAGGATATGATTCATCATTTTGTTGAACACCGCCATGAGGTCGTGATCCGAAGAACAAAATATGAATTGCGCAAAGCTGAGGAACGTGCTCACATCTTAGAAGGTTTAATCATCGCTTCTGATAATATTGATGAAGTAATAAAATTGATTAGGGCTTCAAAAAGCCCAGAAGAAGCACGTGATAAATTAATTGCTCGCTTTGAATTGACAGATGTTCAGTCTCGTGCCATTGTTGAAATGCGATTACGCCAGTTAACTGGACTCGAGCAAGATAAATTGCGCGCTGAATACGACGATTTAATGGTGAAGATCGCTGATTTCAAAGATATCCTTTCTAATGAAGAGCGTCGTATGAATATCATCAAAGAAGAATTGGCTTATGTCAAGGAGAAATATGGTGATGAGCGTCGTTCAATTATCGAATACTCAGCAAACGAGATGCGTATTGAAGATTTGATTCCGGATAACGAGGTTGTGATTACTATTTCCCACGCCGGCTATATCAAACGTACATCGTTGGATGAGTATCGCGTTCAAAGTAGAGGTGGAGTTGGAGCGAAAGGTTCAGCAACACGAGACAAAGATTTCTTAGAGCACCTATTTGTTGCTACTAACCACAACTGGTTATTGATCTTTACAGAGAAAGGTAAATGTTTCTGGATGCGTATCTTCGAAGTGCCGGAAGGAGCTAAGAACACGAAAGGTCGGGCATTACAAAACTTAATTAATATCGAACAAGATGACTCCATCAAGGCATTCATCAATGTAAAAGATATTAAGGATGAAGAATACATTGATGGCAAGTACATCGTAATGTGTACGAAGCGTGGTGTAATTAAGAAAACAAAACTAGAAGCATATTCTCGTCCAAGAACAAATGGTATTAACGCCATCAGTATCCGCGAGGGAGATGAATTACTTGAAGCGAAGTTAACGAATGGAACGAACGAAATCATGATGGCATTAAAGTCAGGAAAAGCGATTCGTTTTAATGAAGAGAAAGTTCGTTTTATGGGAAGAACAGCGTCCGGTGTTCGCGGTATTACATTAGGAAGTGACAAGGATGAAGTGGTTGGAATGATTGCTGTAGAAAGTGAAGATGCCAACGTACTTGTTGTTTCAAGTAATGGTTACGGTAAAAGATCAGAAGTTTCTGATTACCGCATCACTAACCGTGGAGGTAAAGGTGTTAAGACGATCAATGTTACCGACAAAACAGGAGAATTAATCTCCATGAAAAATGTAACAGATGATGACGATTTAATGATCATTACGCGAAAAGGAATCACCATTCGAATGCATGTAGAGGAGTTACGTGTGATGGGTAGAGCAACGCAAGGTGTTCGATTAATTAGCTTGAGAGGTAATGACGAAATTGCAGCTGTTGCTAAGGTTTATCGTGACCGTGATGAAGAGAACGTGGAGGAATTAGATGAGGACGGAAATCCGATTATCAGCGAAGATCATGGAGGGAATGAAGAAGAATAGATTCTTCGTTGATCTGAACAAATAATATCAGAAGAGCGTTTGAAAAGTGTATCGAAACACTAGACAAACGCTCTTTTTTTGATCTGATTACTTGAGGATTCCTTTGAAATTCACAAGTCTTTGAGTAATTTTGGGAACGTGGCATAAAAATTGGAATCTTGTTTATGGAATTTTAAAAAATACCACATCATTAAAATAAAAAAACAAAAACTACAATGAAACAACTTGTTTATACAATTGGATTAGTCCTAATCACTGGTGTATCATTTGCACAAAAGAAGAACGTGCAAAACGCAAGTATATACTACAAGGATGCGAGAGAAGCAATGCAAAATCAAAAGATGGAGCAAGCGGTAAACGATTATAAAGACGCTAAAGGTTATATTGATGGCGCCAGCGAGCATCCGGAGACGCAAAATGATCCAAAAATGTACATGTATAAAGGTAAGATTTACCTTGAAATGGGTGCTTTGGTAGCAATGGACTCCACAAACGAAGATTTGGCTGGATTAGACGGTCAACAAATGGCTGAAGACGGAATGGCGGCACTAAAAAAATCGAAAGAAGTGGATACAAAAGAACGTTATGTTGATGACGTCAATGCTTATTGTTTAATGTACAGAGCGCAGGCTTCTGCAATGGGCATTATAGCCTATGAAAAAGGCGAATACGAAATGGCAATGGGCGGTTTATTAGGTGCTGCTGAATTTGGAGATATTGCGGGTGTTAAAGATTCTAACTTCTATTTTTACGGTGGTTCTGCGGCTTTGCAAATTGAAAAATGGGAAGTAGCAGCAGATGCATTTCAATCTTGTGTGGACCTAGGATTTAATCTTGGAGCAAGTGCAGGTTACTTATCTACTGCTTTGAGCAAGCAAGGAAAAACGGAAGAGGCGGAAAAAGTATTACAAGATGCTGTTAAAAAGGCACCTGAAAACTTAGATATACTCATCGCAATGATTAACTTCTATATCGATACTGATCGCAGTGCTGATGCAGAAAAAGCATTGAAAGCAGCTATCGTCTTAGATCCTGATAATACGGCTTTAGTTTACACTTCTGGAAATATCTATGAGCAAATGGATAAAATTGAAGAGGCAAAAGCAGCTTATAATAGAACATTGGAGCTAGATCCTAACCATACGAATGCAAAATTCTCAATGGGCGGTATTTATTTCAATAAAGGTGCTGATCTTTACAATGAAGGAAATAAATTACCTCCAAGTGATCCTAAGGCAACACAAATGATTGAGGAATCTAAAGAGCTGTTTAAAAAAGCTTTACCATACTTAGAAGACGCTGCTGAAGCAGAACCTAAAGATGTTGTGATTTTAGAGTCTTTAAAAGCAGTTTACGGTAAATTAGGAATGGTGGAAGAGTTTAAAGCAACTAAAGCACGAATCGCTGAACTTAATTAATCATCCTATTTTAATACAAGTTTTTAAGTCCGCATGGCCGTTGAGTCATGCGGACTTTTTATTTTTGCATCATGGATATTAGAAGTGCTCAAAATGCAAATCTGACCGAACGTAAAAAACTCTATGAGATTTTGCGTATAGCCTATGCTTTAACTGAGATTGAGGTGTGGGGAGAAAATTATGTTCGCATTAATTTTGAAGACTTCAATAAACTCATTGAAAAGGATGAAATTATTGCTGCATGGTTGAATGACGAGCCAGTAGGTAGTATCCATACATACCAGAGAAGCGCCGATACTTGGTCATTTAGTTTGCTTTCAGCTGATTTTGACAAGAAAGGCAATGGGATAGGCCAAGCGTTGATAGATGCCGCTGAAAATCGAGCTAAATCAAGAGGAGGGAAGTATATGCAATTGGAAATCTTGCGACCGAGAGACATGGAAGTACCTTTCAAATTACGATTGGATGCTTGGTATCGTAAATTAGGGTATCAATTTACACATGCTGAGGATTTCTCCAAAGTTAAACCGATTAAAGCGAAGAACTTGGTTAATCCGTGTAATTTCGATTATTATAAGAAGTCATTGCACTAATGATTTAGAACAGGCCATTTATTCAGTTTTGCCAGTCTCTCATAATCTTCAGCTTGGTATATTATCTCTCCGTGACGGATTAATTTCTCAATTAGTTCACTCCATCCATTTGAAGCAGGCACCGTTAAATCCAATTCTTTCTCATTCATTTGCAAATTCAACGAATACGCATGCAAAAGTAAGTACGGGCATTTCCAATGATTTTCAAAGAACTGATTGTGATGTCGATTTCCGTATTTATGATCACCAATAATTGGGTGCGCCACCTTATTCATATGTTTCCTTAGTTGATGCATTCTCCCTGTTTTTGGTTTGAGAATCATGAGTGAATAACGACTGGAGTCATACGGTTTTACCGGAAAAGGAAGTTGAATTTGTAAAAGTGTTTGATAAGCTGTCTCAGCATCACGATACTTACCTGTTTCAGGATGCTTAACCGGACTGTCAATTGATCCATCCGAAGGATTAAAGAAACCACGAACAAGTGCTAAGTATGTCTTTGTAACTTCTCGTTTTTCAAAGGTTTGTTGCAATTCTTTAGCAGATTCTGATGATTTAGCAAACAACAATAATCCAGAGGTCTTATAATCCAGACGATGAATGGGGTAGAGCTTGTAGGCCAAAATCTCTTCCAATTCATTTAATAACGGAATGGATTTGATGTTACGTGAATAATAAGACTTGTAAACCAGTTGATTCGGTTGTTTAGAAACAACGAGATAATCATTGTCGTCATGGAGGATACATGGCATAAATCAAAAGTAAAATAAAAAGGTTATTACGGCGCTGCTCAATAAGTTTTTTTGTCGGATTGCAATTAGGTTGGCTTTGCGCAGCAACGCAGCTACTCCGCAGCCAACGGAACAATGTGCTAAACGAAGTTACACATACAGTGTAAAGGGTAATTATTATAAAAAAAGGTCAGAAAAACAGCGTTTTCTGACCTTTTTAATAATTGTTTAGAATACTTTACTTAGCAATAATCACCTTCTTATAATCATAACCATTTTTCGTTGTTAATCTTACTAGATAGATTCCTGAATGAACATGATCCAAACTAATATTTTGATTCAGTATAATTTGATTATTTGTATACACCACTTGTCCCAATTCATTTAAGATATCCAATTGAGTCACGTTATGATCATCCGCTAAAATGATGGTAAATTCACCTGTATTAGGATTTGGAAAGATCGACCATGTATTCATTTGATTCTCATTAATTGAACTTGATCCTGGATCTTCAGTACACGCCCAATCAATTTCATATCCGGCCATTGAGATGATTTCATCAGAATAGAAATGTAACGTAATTGCGCCGCCAGTAGATGTAATAGTAGCAGGTGGAGGAGAGGCATTACAATAAGATCCGATCAAAGGGTCATCCGTTGATGCACCATCGTAAATTTCTAAATAGTCCCAGGGACAAGGGTCTCCGTCGCCTCCAGCTTCTACATCAAATTCGATAAAGGTCAATTCAACTTCTATCGCATCAGTCGGCGCGATAGTAATCACCCCATCTTCATTATCAGAATAAGCAAAAGAACTTCCGCCACTATCAAAAAGTGTTCCTTCACAAGCTGTTTGTGTTGGTCCAATCCCTTCTGTCGGCATTGTCAATTCATCACCACCTTCATCAATTATTGTCACGCAATCGGACGTATCAACACATCCGTCTTCATTACTCACGATAACAGCATATTGACCAGGTCCAGGAGGTGTAAAGAACCAAAACTCTTCACCCGGAATGATTTCATAAGGATCACAAGTAATCCATTGGTACGTTGCAATACCATCGGCTAAGACGTATAATCCGTCTCCATCTCCATCAATTCCATAATCACCAACACCATCCTCAACAATGACCGTTGTGACAACAATGCTATCGCAACCCGCATCGGTGTCAAAGATATCCGTGTATGTTCCAGCTTCAGAGTATTCGCTATCGCCTACGACAACAACTTGTCCGGGGCAGATAATCTCAGTATATTCATAAGGATCTGTTCCGATTACATTTAGCTCAGTTGAAACGATGCTATCGCATCCATCAACCGACGTTAGGATATCTTCATAAATACCGGTAGTTGTATAAACGCTTTCTCCGACTGTTACGCTTTCCCCATCGCAAATCGATAAAGATTGATCATAATAGACAGCTGGACAATCAACATCTTCTCCATCGATGTAAAAGTATGCAGCACCAGCATCTTCAATATAATCACCACCTCCCGCTGGGAAATCTTGCTGAAAAGCGCCTACAATAGCTGTTGTACCAGAGATACTCACAGCAATTCCATGTTCATCTTCTGCATTCCGATCAGAAGCATCGACTTTATCATATTCTGACCAATCACCATCGGTTTTCTTGAAAATATAGGCTGAACCTGCGTTTTCTAAATAAGCATCATCGTCTTCGTCGTGATTATCACTATGTGTTCCGACAGCAATATAGTCACCTTCAATAGCCACATCAATTCCAAAATGATCGCCAGCATCTCTATCTGTATTTACAATCATTTCCGTAAACTCCCAGTTTCCTGTGCCCGCGTTACGATCAAATACAGCAGCTCCTCCAGAATTCATTAATTCACCTTCACCCCAAATCTCTGTATAATCCCATGTTTGAGCACCAACTACAACGGTTGTCTCATCAATGGCAACAATACCAGCACGATCTAACCATGAAATACCCGGGTAGGTTAATTTTTCAGCTTCATCCCATGTATCACCTGAGCGCTCATAAACGTATGCCTTTGAAGCAAACTGAGAACCAACAACAATATAATCCTCCCAAACACCAACAGACTCACCGTAGCGCCAATTCCAATCTTCTTCTTCGTATTCAAAACCTGGATTTCCCCAACGATCTGAAGCGGCCATTTTTTGTAATTCCACCCATTCACCATCTACATCTTCTTCAAATATATAAACAGCTCCGGCGTGAAAAGAATAACCGAATCCTAATGCATTCGTGCTACAATAATGGGCGCCCACTACTATAAGATCATCATGAACAGCAACTGAGAATCCAAATTCATCACCTTCAGCTCGATCTGATGCAACAATCTTTTGAACTTCATTCCAATCTCCATCACCATCTCTTTTAAAAATATAGGCCGATCCTGCTTTTGATAAGTTTTCTTCGTCAAATTCATTTTCATCCTCTCCATAAGCTCCAACAACTATAATATCACCGTGAATGGCTACGGACCAGCCAAAGCGATCATAATCATCTTGATCTGAATTGGTTAATTTTTGAATAAAATTCCAATCTCCGGCCATGTCTCTTTCGTAGACATAAACGGATCCCATATTTGGGTTAGTTGCTCCAAAATCATCGCCATAAGCGCCGACTACGGCATAATTGTCGTCTATATCAACACACCAACCGGCGCGATCTTCACTTTCACGATCAAATGAGGTAACTTTTTGAATTTCATTAAACGACTGTGCGTTGACATTGAGGATGCCGAAACAACACATAAGTAGGGTAGCTGTTAGATTTTTCATGGTCTTCAAGAGTTTAGCAATAGCTAAGGTATAAAAAAAAGGAGACTGAATCGCTATTCATGCCTCCTTTTGCAACCAACTTTAACTATATATGAAAGCTTTTTTGAGGTTTTGGTAAAAGAAAAGGGGGAGAACACAGGGCTCACCCCCCCTTTACCGCAACCAACCTCTTTATAATGCTTTGTTTTTCGCGTTCTCTGATATTAATACAATCAAAGAAATCATTCCCCCTAAAGGAATTGGATTTTTTTATTCTTTTTCAGATGAGTAATATAAAGTGCTGATTTAAAAAGAAATACGATAAGAGAAAGAGGGCATAATAGGTAAGGAATATAATGGGCTAGAAGAAATCGCTCCCGTTATCGGATCTTGATAATCGATCGTGTTAAAAGCAACATTGCGTGTATTCAACATATTATAGACACCTAATCGAATCTGTTGGGCTACTTTTTTTCCTTTCACTTCATATCTTAAATCAACATCAAGGCGATTATAACCATAAAGACGCGTCGTATGCAATTGTCCTATAGGATCAGCTTGTATTTCCGACAAGGATCCACCAGCAGTAGCCTCAAACAGGTTGAATTGAGGTCGTTTTGAAGCATATAACCAATTTAAACCAAAGCTAAAGCGTTTGGTGATCTGTTGATGAAAGGCTAAGCTAATTTGATGCCGGCTATCAAAAGCATCGGCGTATCGATTTCCCAAGTTGATGGCTTCAAATTGGCGCTCTGATTTAGATAAGGTATAAGCCATCAGTAATCCTCTTTTTTTATCAGCATAGTCAATGAGTATTTCTATTCCTTGGTTATAACCTGTTCCCTTGGTTAAATAATCGAAACTAGCAAAAGACTCGCTTGGTGCAAAGAATACAACCGAATCAGCAAAGGCATACATATTCTCAGTTTGACGATAAAATCCTGTTGCACCCAGTTCCAATTTTTTATTTACTTCATAACGAAAATCCAATTCACCTTCATATAGAATCTGTGGTAATCGGCTATAAGTGGCTGGCAACCAGATGTTATTCGGCATCTGAATCGCCGGATTAGCGATAAGATGCAGGTATTGCGCTCTTCTGTTAAAAGTGGTGCTAAGTGTCATCTTTTCATTGATACGATACTTGATCAATATTCGGGGTTCTGGCTGAATCATACTCGATTCTATACTTTCTGAATTTACGGTTGCTACATTTTGCAGAAAGCTAAACCGAATCCCCAGATTAAAATACCAACGATTTAATCGCATGTGGTCCTCGATATAAAAGGCTGCCTGATGCATGTCATAACTGGGCTGGGTGATTTCCTGATAGAGGTAAGAGAAATCATAATTGCCTCCAAATTCATCTTCAAGTTCTGAATCAAAAATCAATTCATATAAAGAATAAAACCGCGGTGATAAAAGACGGTAATTGTATTCACCTCCAAATCGGAGATTATTTTTCTTATTAAAAGCATAATTTAAATCATAACGCGCGCCTATTTCTGTATTATCGGATCGGTTATCGATAATAAATTGATCCAGCACATACGTATCAGGAGTAGCTATTTCAAAATCGGTTCTAGACGAGAACTTATGACGATAACTGCTATAATAAATAGTCGTATTTAAAAACAACTTATCTGAAAACAAATGATTCCAGCGAAATGAACCCACGGTATTCTGCCAGTTTAAAAGAAACTCGCTAAAACTTGCCGAAATACCATCACTGGATTGACTGAGTCCCAATTGGTCGATCTGATCATAACCACTAAAAACACTGAGAAAAAAACGATCCTTTTCTGTAGGCTCCCAATTGAGTTTGATTTTGAAGTCATGAAAGTTAGTGGTTAATTGATCCGATTGACTTCCAAAATACAAACGGTCTAAAACGGGTTCGAAGAAATAAGCTGTTGGAGAAAATCGACCGGCAATGAGCATACTACCTTTTTTGCCTAAAGGTCCTTCTACACTTAATCCGGCACTCAATAAATCAATATTTGCAGCACCTTGCCATTTTTTACGATTTCCTTCACGAATTCGGACGTCCAAGATGGAAGAAACGGCATGGCCATAACGTGCAGGAAAATTGCCTTTTACAACCTGTATGGATTTTACCGTTTCAGGATTGTATGTCGTATATAGACCAAGGAGGTGATATGGAATATAAACGGGACTTCCGTCAATGTACAACATATTCTGACCTGACTCACCGCCACGCACCCTTAATCCACCAAAGCCATCATTATTACTGGAGATACCTGGTAAGTTCTGAGCGATTCTTTGAAAATCTGCTTGCCCGTTTAAAGTCGGAATTCTTTTCAATAGCGCTGGCGATAGAACAGTGATATTATCTCTGTTTTGTTCAATGGGATGGAGGAGAGGTATATCCGGGTTCCCTGTAACTTCAACAACAGCTAGATCGATAGATTTTAAACCTATATTAATCGATCGGTCCTTTTTGATTGTAAATGTGGAATCCGTTGTTTTATAACCAATAGAACGAATGATGAATGTTTGATTTCCAGGTTGAACCAGGAGACTAAAAAAGCCATACTCATTGGTTATCGTACCCAATTGATTCTTAGGAGGAATGACTCGTGCACCGACCAATGCTTCACCCGTTTCTTTATCGCGCACATATCCGCTGAGTTGATAATAAACCGGTTCAGCCTTAAACAACAAAACTCGGTTTTCACCGAGCGTTTTGTAATCCATTAATGTATTAGCTAAGATATCTTCTAGCACTTGCCTTATTGGGACATCTTCTCTGTGGAAGTTAATCGGGGGCGCATTTTTAAAATAGTTCTTGCTGTAGGCGATATCAATTCCCGTTTGTGCCGAAAGCTGTTCCAATGCATCAGTGATTGGAATGTTATCAGCGTGGAACTCTATTTTTTTTTCGAGAAAGTTCTGGGCAAGTAGCGGTGAATACAGGCCAAAGAGAAGAAGACAGGTTATCCAAAACCTTATCATTGACAGCCTCCTCCAGACAATTCGTAGACCTGACTTCCAATTTCATTGATCTCAGCATCTACCACTGTCTCAATTGAAACTAGGATCGTTTCAAGGTCAGCTGTGCTGAAGCTTGCATTAAATAGGCAATCTTCCCAGGCTTGGTAATCGTATTCAAAAGTAATGTCAAATTGATTTTCTAAATCATGCAATACATCTGGAATTGAAGCATCGTGGAATTCAAGTTTACCGGTAAACCAAGCCAACTCATTCAATGCAACGGTTTCTTTTAATTCCATTACTCCGCTTGAATGATCAACAATGACCTTATCATTTGGTTTTAAAATGATATCAACAATTTTAGATTCAACTGAAACCATTCCTGTTGAGACTGCTATTTCCGAATTTGGTTCATCGTCGAATGCGCGAACATTGAAAGATGTACCCAATACGGTGATCGATTCATAAGCTGTTTCAACTATAAAAGGATGTTTAGGATCTTTGGCGATATCGAAAAAACCTTCCCCATTCAATTCTACGTGTCGGTTTTCACCATCAAATGTAAGCGGGTAGTGGAGTGAGCTATTTGCATTTAAATGAACGGTTGATCCATCTGCTAATGCAATCAACTGTGGCGAATTCGTTGTTTCAACTAATTCCCAGTTTCTTTTTTCAAATGACTCCGATGTAAAGTAGAAAGTAGCCGCTAAACCGATCAATATTGCCAATCCTGCCGCAGCGACCCAACCTCTGCGGAATAGTGGAATAACTCTCGTTTCTTTTGCTGGAATCACAACCTCGTCCTTTTGAATACTACTCATGAGTTGATCATAATCAGCATCTATACTAAAATCAACTAAACTTTCTAATTCAGCGTCTGATTTCCCACTCAAATTCCAAGTCAATCGAATTTGTTCAGCCTCTTCAGCATTTGCATCAGACGCATTGATCCAAGCCGTAAGTTGTGCAGCTTCTTCAGTTCTTAACTCTCCAGTTAATTCCTTATGAATCAAATCGATATATTTATCTAGGCTCATTTTTAAAAATCATCTTTTGCTAGCTTTGGACTAGCGGTATTTGTTACTTGTACAAATTGAATAGAGATCCCCCCTAAACCATTCCCGTTTTTTTTAAATAAGGTTCTATTTCAGATTTTAATAATTTTAATGCTCTCGTAATTTGATTTTCAACCGTTTTAGGTGAAATATCTAATTGTTCAGCGATTTCCTTAACGACCATCCCTTCTTGCCGCTTCAAGATAAAGATTATTCTGGCTTTTTCAGGTAAATTATCCACTGCTTTATCAATAACCGCTTTTAATTGTTTGGTTTCCATTTCTCGATCGGGCTGTATCGCACTACTTCCGTGTGTATTGAGCACTTCGTCACTCGTAAATCGTGATTGGTATTTTATATGATTAATACAACGATTTATCACCGCACGCTTTAAATAGTTGCGTATGGATATCGTATCCTTTAAGTTTTTGCGATTCTTCCAAAATTGATAAAAGACCTCTTGAACAACCTCTTGGGCATTATCTTTATCATGGGTGATATTAATGCCAACTCCTAACATTAACTTGTAATGTGCATCATAAATCGCTCGGAAAGCTTTTTCTGAATCGTTATTTAATGCCGCTATGTATTCCTTGTCTGAACTCAAGATAAATGGGTTGGGAGCTAAATATAAATCAAAATTATTAGAACAAGTTGATTTAAAAAACGTGAATAATTGAATTGATTAATGGTATAACGTCTGATAAGCTGGATTCGTATAGTATGTCCTTTTTAAATCTAAATAGGGGCTACTTTATTTAAATCGGTCTATCACTTTGCAGCTAAATGTTGTTAACTATAAGACGGCGAAGAAATAGAAGGGTTGAATATTTTGGTCTATTTTAGTTAAATTGACCAAAAGAATCGAGGAATCTATGAAAATGATTGTTAAAATAACCCTTGTTTTAATACTGTTTGGTGTTGGAACATCTAAAATGGTCTTTGGACAGGTTCAACAACAGTCAGATTCATTAAATATGGTAGCCTTTTTCTATTCAAATGTGGATAGTTTTGATATACAAGGATTTAAAGCGAAAATTGAGTCAAGCCTTCAAGAAAACGGGAAAATAGAAGACGTCTTTTTACGTCACGGTGCTGGACCAATGGGTTCTCACTGGAATCCATGGATGAATCTATTAATATGTTTTCATGTACCCAATAACCAGGATACAATCGTAAACGTTTCCATAGGTGGTTCATCAGAAGCATTCAATCCGATAGCTATCAGGACCCGAGAAGAATTTTATTGGTTGAATATTCCACAGCAAGATTGGGATACTTTATTAAAACCTGTAGAGGAGAAAGATTATGAACTCGTGTACGGAGCAGATTATAAGATCCGCTATAAAGACGCCATAGCGCCATTAAACACCGGATATTTTCTTTCTGTTGAATTAATTGTCGGTGAGGCAAAATTGACGAAAGTTATTCATGTGGTTTATGGAGAGTGATTGAGGTGGGTATCGTTTCAGTTGATGTGTATTGTTGCAGGAAGTAGTGGATTGATTGATATGGGGATTAATACTATTTAACATAATATATATTATAAGAAGAAATGGATGTTTTCAATAATGTCATAGATTGCTGTCTGTTAAGCAATTATAATAGACAACTCATGTCTGCGCTAATTTATATAGTTCTGTTTTCTTTTCATTTGTCTTTATGAATTCCACTTCGTTTCATTTCAGCGCACTCTGCGCGCGCAAATTTGATTGCAAGTAAATTCAACCTTTATACCTGTTTCACTTGAATTGTAAAATCAACTTGCACATCCGTAGAACTAATTATTCTTTCCTGATCGTGTCATAGACCACCCTTAAGTGACTGCGAATTGTTCGAAAGAAAGACGGCATCATGGGCTGTATTAGCAAAAAAATGTCTTTTAATGGCTCTAGCAAACTTGTTCAAAACTACTATTTCCGTATCAAGTTGATGGTGTCCAGCGACTGGGTCATATAAGGCCAAATTTAATCGATCCAATCTATTCGGTTGCAGATAAGTTATATCTGCCATAAACATCTTGTCATTGATTAAACCATCAATGTATTTTTCATCGGAAAATGTCAGTTTTATTGATCTCATGGCTTATTTATTGTTCTTTATAAATTCATTAATGGACAAAATAATCCTTGCCATCTTTTCCTTTACCACCGATAATTGCTGATTGGTTAGGGATGGTTTTTACTTTCAACTTTGCGGAAATTGTTTTGCGATTTTTTATTGTTTTCATCTTGTTGTTTTGGAATGTCAAAACTAACTATCTCATCATCTCCAAACAACCGTATAAACACGTATTTTTTGGCTAATATGGGTCCGTAAAAAATCTCAGAAAAGACTCCCTACCTTGTCAATCAAACACTTTATATGTATCATCTTACATCCGCCAGGAACAATAAAACAACCCTTTTCAAGGTTACCAACTAGCGACATCAACATTAAAGAATATCTAAAACCGTCCACACTAATTATTTATGACTTTAAAATACAGCTTCCTCTTCCCTATTCTATTTTTAACGGTTGTGGCTTTTGGTCAACCCGAGATTACTCATAAAATAAATAAAAAGGAAATAAAATATTTCTTTGAAACGGGTGCTGCGATTGATATTAAGCGTATTAAATACAAGGGTGCAGCGCGCGCTATTGGCTTATTTGAAGATGATCATTCCATTTTTAATATGGATTCCGGACTAGTCATGTCAAGCGGCGCAGTTAAAAAGATTGGTCAGGAAAATAAAAGTCAAGGCACCTCGTCTTTTAATTGGAAAAAAGGGTCAAAACAGTTGGATAAAATAGCGAATACGAAAACAAAGGACGCCGCCACGATTGAAATTACTTTTGTTCCTGAAAAGGACTTTATTTCTTTCAATTTTGTGTTTGGGTCTGAGGAATATCCCGAATATGTGAAGTCTGGTTTTAATGATGCTTTTGCTTTTATATTGGTCTCCCCTGGAAATAAAAATACCAATTTGGCTGTGATTCCTGATACAGAAGATGTGATTGCTGTTAATTCTGTCAACTACCTGAAGAACCAAGAGTATTATGTCAATAATTCCAAATTGCAATTCAATTTGGTAGATGATCTAAAAATCGATACTTCCTTTTTTTGGCAAGGCAATAAGAAATATGCCGTCGTGATCACTTATAATATAGAAGCGGCCATTATGGATGATCCTAAAATTCCGGTTGAGTTTGATGGTTTTACGAAATTATTACAAGCCAAGTCAGCCGTTGTGCCAGGAAAACGACATAAACTGATCATTACCATAGCTGATGCAGGTGATCGGATTTACGATTCTGGGGTTTTAATTGAAGCGGGATCTTTTAACGCCAGTGCGGATGAGGATTTTAAATATGGTGCATTGGCATTTGATACCAATTATTATTATACGATTGATACGATTCTAGTGGACAGTATTCCAGAAGAAAAAGCTGTGATCCCACCCACTTGTTCTGACACCCTGATTGACTTATATTATAATACAGATGATTTTCAATTGAGTCAAGATGATCAGGAAGCCATTTTGGCTGTTCTGGAGTCCTTGGACAAATCTTTTCAATACAATGTGCTCATTGAATCTTATACGGACGAAGAAGGCAGTATCAGCTATAATAAAAGACTTTCCATTAATCGGAGTAAAGTTCCGTTGACCTTTCTGGAAAAACAAGACAGCTCCTTCTTGTTATCTCTCGAGGCAGAAGGAAAAGGAATCGACCCCAACCAAAAACATTCTAAAGCAGAAAAACGCCGCACTACCATACGGTTTATTTGCGTTGGTGAGTGATAATCATTCCAACTATTCAATCAAAAAATCCTCCCCTACCCAAAGGCAGAAAAGGATTTTTGCTAAAAGCTAGATAAAGGCAAGCCTTTAAATCGCAAATTTTATATGTTAAGGTTGAGACAAATGTACGGACGACGTATCGTCAAGTCAAGCGAAGAAATACGTATTCTAGTGTAATAAAAATGGATTACCAGATTTGGTGATTTTTTTATTCATACGAACTGGGAAATCAAATTGCAATCCAGCTTCAAAACCAGCTTCAATTTGTCTTGAATAAGCCATAAATTGGCGATCCAAAAAGGTTGGTAAACGCATTCTGAAGTTAAAAGAAACGTTATCCCCAAAATATTGGCTCGTACCTATATAAAATGGGATAGCTGGTCCGCCCCAATCGGAAACCTCAAAACCGATTTCAGTAAATACGGAAAATTCGGTTTGATGATTTCGAAAGAAATAAGTTCTAACCAGTGTATTAAAGAAATAGTCATCATCAAATGGATAACTTCGATCACCAATACTGGCGGTTAATGCCACACGATTTAAAACAAATGCACCAGCTTTAATACCATAATAATACCCCACTCCTTTATAATTCTTTGTTTCCCATGGTTTTTCAATTGACTTATAATAGTTGGTTCCTACGATGGGTTCAGCAAAAGGTACAATATGTTGAGTTATCGAAATGTAAGGAATGAAACTGAAAAATAAAAGAATAAATCGCATGGAAAGTCTTTATTCATAAACGTCCAATCAGCCGCGTTATTTTGCTAGCTATTAACTCCACAAAAAAAAATCCCTCCATTGCAACAATGGAGGGATTTCATATTTTAAATAATAGCTTTAGGCTACGCTTGCTGTCCTAATTTCTTCAACATCAATAAATGCGAACGTAAAGCCGTAAAGAATGACTTTTGTAGGTTATACGGTTGTCCGTACTCTTTTGCTGTTTCACGAACAATATGCGCCAAGTCATAATAATGAACATGAGATACATTCGGGAATAAGTGGTGAATCGCTTGAAAATCCAAACCGCCAACATACCAGCCCAAGAGGTTCTTTTTGCTACTAAAATCAGAAGTTGTTTCTAATTGATGCACAAAGAACTGGTTATTAATGACACCTTCTTCGTTTGGTAATGGTTCATCCATCCCTTCAACGACATGCGCTAATTGGAATACCGTTCCCATAATCATTGATGCAACTGCGTGAATGATAAAGAATCCAATCAAGATCTGCCACCAAGCAAAGTCAGTGAGGAAAAAGGGTAAAACCAAGAACACACCGATATACAATAGTTTCGAGATGATCATCGTCCATAGGTTTTTCGCAAAACTACTATCGTAGATCTTTAAAGCACCCATTCTATTGTATTGCGCCAACTGTTGGAAATCACCTACAAAACGTGCCAAGGTCATAAAGCTATACAATAATGGTCCGAAGATATATTGATACTTAAAAACACGGTGATGATCTGCATGCTTTGACAAACGAATCAATGCTTTTGTATCGATATCGTTATCGTATTCATATACGTTAGGATACGTATGATGCAATACATTGTGTTGTATTTTCCAGTTGATTAAACTAGAACCTAAAAGAAACATACTGTTTGCCATAAGGTTGTTTAGCCATTTCCGTTGTGAAAAAGAGCCGTGCGCTGCGTCGTGCATCACCCCCATTCCAATCCCGGCTTTACCAATTCCTATAACCACCATTAATAATAAGGCAGCCCAAGCGGGAAAATCAATGGTAAACACCAAAACTAAAGGAGCAATGTAAAGTGTCAGCATTAAGGCGGCTTTTACAATGATCTTTGTACCTCCAAATTTCGAGGTATTATTCTTCTTAAAATATTGACGTACACGTTTAGAAAGTTCTGCTGCGAATTCCTTTTGATTTTTGTCTTTTGCGACGAATTTAATTGTCTGCATAGTAAATTGAGTTTATTCTGGTTTAATTAATCTACGAATGTATATGCCATACCTACATTTCCTGCTCTACCTGTTCTACCAATACGGTGGATATAGGTGTCATAGTCAGTAGGTAATTGATAATTGATGACGTGTGAAACGCTATCGATATCAACTCCTCGCGCGGCAACATCTGTAGCTACGAGGACTCTGATACTTCCTTTTTTAAATTTATTTAATGCCTTTAAGCGATAATTCTGCGATTTGTTTCCATGGATTTGGTCGGCATCAATACCTGATTTATTTAATTTCTTGCTCAAGCGATCTGCTAAGCGTTTGGTTTCTGCAAATAGAATGACTTTGTCAAAACTTTCTCCTGAAAGTAAAACCTTTAGTAAGTCGAATTTATTTGCTCCTTCCGGCACCCGGATGATATCCTGAGCGACATTTTTACTACTTGTATCTCCTTTGCTCACTGCAACGGTAATTGCATTTGGAACGATCTCTTGGATTAAAGACTTTTGCTTTGGATTCATCGTTGCCGAGAACAATAAGGTATGATCCCTTTGTTTCATTCCGCGCACGATTTTGCGGATATCATTAATAAAACCCATATCCAACATACGGTCAAATTCATCTAGAATTAGCTTTTGAATTTGCGCCGGTTTGATACTTCCTCTATTGATTAAGTCAAGCAAACGTCCAGGCGTTCCGATAATAAAATCGTTATGTTGCTTTAAGCGTTTCAAGTCTGTATTAATATTCGTTCCGCCAATATGGCAAGACGATCTCAATTTTAGGCCTTTACTCAACTTATTAAATTCATCCTGAACTTGTAATGCTAACTCTCGCGTTGGCACAATAATTAAGGTTTTAAACCTTGATTTATTTTGATCAAGTAAATTATGGATGATCGGAATCAAAAATGCACCTGTTTTACCAGTTCCTGTATTCGCGATACCAATCATGTCCTGCTTTTGGATCAATTGCTTGTATGTTTTTTCCTGGATTTCTGTCGGATTAACAAAACCCATGGCATCAATATTTGACTTCAGATGCGCATGAAGGTTCATTTCAGCAAAACTGATACTTGGCGTATATTTTCTTACTTCTTGTAATTCTGCCGCTTGAATTAAGCGATTCGGATTAATAGTTGACTTCTGTTTACGTTTAGGCTTATTCTGCTGCGGATGTTTCCGGCTTTTATTTTGAGACGACGAGCGTCTATTAGTAGATTGATTATGACTCATAATAGTTTGTGTCATCTATAATGGACACAATAGTTTTTTAGGACATGTTTAAAGATGTCGGAATCAATACTGATTCATTTGATTAAGCTGAAGTTGTAGAATGTTTCCTAACGTGATTGTTTTAAAATCGAGTTTTGAACCTTTTCCTATAACAGAAATGCTTGTTCTTCTGATGTCCTTATTTTTCATTAATGAATCGCAACTTTTGCAATCCAGGTGCATGAAACATCTGATGGTTTCAGACTTCATGCCGTTTCATGGTAATCCTGTTAAATGATAAGGAAGTTGTTGATGATTGATTTAGAATTTTAATCACCAATAAAGTCTCAAATTCAATACACTTAGAATTAACTTGATGAGTCAAAGATAGTCTATTTATCACAATTCGAACTATAAAGGCATGAGTATCGTTAACACTTCTTTTTTAATAACATCGATTAACCTTTGGTAAACAAGGCTTTCTCCTAACTATTATAATTGATATCTTTAGATGATATAAATCAAAAAAGCTCCTGCACTTTGTGAAAGGGTAAAGCCCAACTGCGTGCCAAGCGCCCCGTATGGACCATTATCAGTGCTATTAAAACGGGCTATATAATATGAGTCAATATAATAGTCACGATCTAACATCGTATACTCTGCATTATAATCGATATCATCACTATCGAAAAAATATGGATTATAATAAAGACCAGCTGATAAAGCGGCTGATGTTGATGGCGTTATATCTTGACTTCTTTTTACCGTTAAGTAAAACAATCGATCTTTTAATACACCTACTGTTCTTTGCATCGCTGATATGGGGTGCCCTTCTGGAAAACGTGTTCTGAAAATAGCGAAGGATTGCCCTAAACTATAACCAAAGGAAGTGGCCCATTTTTCATTCCACCAGAGGTCAAACCCTAGTCCATAAGAAAAGCCATTACGAAGGTCAAATCCAAGATCATCATCAATGATATCCAGGTGCCGCCCATTCAGCAATAAACCAGTTTTTAATTCAATATCTAATTTAGCTTGAGCATTTGCAGTGAAGCTGAAAGCTCCTATGACTAGGATTAAAATGTACTTTAACATAGTATACAGATTTATAAGTTAAGTACATTTTGGGCATAAGCGTTTGTTTGATGCACATAACGAAAAGACATAAGAGATTATTGCCCAGTTAAGCCTTCGTTCTTTTGAATTTTTATAAATAAGCTCACTGAAAAGTGATCTTAATAAAATCGACCTAAATCTTTTAGACAAAGTTTGAGTAGATTGTTTTTTACCGAATAATAAAAATCTCCTACCGCTTAATAGCAATTATTGGAATTTTCAAAATTGTTAACTTATATTCGATCCAACCAAAACTGACAGTATGAAAGTAAAAGCCATTGCATTGGCAGCCATCGTGAGCCCCATGATTGGATTTAGCCAAAATTTTAATTCCTCTATTCGTTGTGAACAAGTATTTAGCGACCCTGATCAAGTTTTAGATCAATTAGGTAAATACGAATCAGAATGGAAAGTTAAGCGTTTGAATGAATTGCCCTATTCAGACATACTTTTCAAAGAAGAAGTGAACTATGCGTTTAAGAACAAAGAACATTTTTTGTTAGAGGTCAAAGAGTTTTTATTCCAGGATTACAAGGAGTTGATGTCCGGGGTTGATGCCCAAGAATGTAACTTAGAAGATCTTGAATCAATTGATGAAAGGGTATATTTTGACTTACGTACGTTAATAATCGAAGGACATATCTGTCGTAACTAGACAGTTACTGAACTAAACGCCTCTTTATCTATTTTCTCTGATCATGTCGGTTATTATTTGCGATTATGTGCATCCTTTGTTACGCAACAAAATGCCTTCTTTTTTTCAGTCAACAATTCCAAAAGAATTCTTAGCCAATTGCCACGAATGCAATATTTGTAAACCTGTTGAAGCGAGTTTTGTTGAACAAGTTCGCATTCTAGGTAATTCGAAATGCTGCAATTACCAGCCAAAATTGCCCAATTTTATGGTTGGATACCTGCTGGAGACGAAAAATACACTTTTTAGGGCAAGGGTGTTTTCTAATCCGCACGCGCAATTATCCATCAACCCGCTTGGAGTCTGTTCAAATTCATCTTCTATTGTACAAGAAAAGCTAAACACTCTAAATGATGAGCGCCTCAATCGTTGTACATTCTACGATAATGGTCGATGCGGAATTTGGAATGGTGTAAATGGCATTTGTGCGTCTTGGATATGTTATTCCATAGCTGGCTTTGCCGGACGTAAATTCTGGTTACATCTCGGGCAATTATTAGAACGTATCGAACTTGAACTTGCTAGCTTATGTTTAGAAGGGTTGGGAATTGATACACATGTCAAAACATGGTCTGATTCATTACCAGAAACTGTTATAAATGATTGGCAAGCGGAGTATCCTGATCGCGAACAATTTTATCGATCTTGCTCCACGATTATTAAACAAGTTCCAAAAGCTCATATTGAGTTCCTGTTTAAAACGAAATACAATCAAGCATATAATCAATTACAACAGTTGTATTTAAAGGCCTTTCGCACTACCCTCTGCGCAACGCTCACATTCAATAAGACTCTTGAAATAGTTAACGATAGCGGATTTTACGAGATCATTCTCGAACCAACAACCGGTTATGGATTTAAAGTCAATCGTTTTTTCTTGGAAGCACTAAAGCAGTTTGATGGAAGACCGATTACTACCGTGCGCCAGGAGTTGAAGCGGAAATACGGTGCCTCGATTCCAGATGACCAGCTTTTATTGATGCAAAACAATGAAGTCCTGATATAATTTTTCTGAGGTTCTTGTCAAAATAAAAATGTACACGCATCAACCAACCTCGCGCGCATTTGCAATGCGTGCGGATCGTCAAACCAACCTCGCGTGCATTCGCAATGCGTGCGGATCGTCAAGCGCGAGCATGATAATTAAAATGAAGATAGAGACTTACTAAACGGCTAAATACTCACTAGCTCGAAGCTACTTAGTAATAGTTTAGGAAATGAAAAAAGAGCCCTCCATTTTCAGGAAAGCTCTTTTTGATATTTGAGAGTATTAATTATTAAAATAAGATCGCCTGACAGTCTCCATCAGATAATGCAAGCGTTATAATCTCAGATCCAAATGAATTACCTAGTTGATCAACAATTTCAACCTTAATATTTTCAATCTTACTGGATAATTCTATTTTATGATTTACCGTACCGACTGTTTCATTGCAGGTTGGAGCGTCTTCATACGGAAAATACCAGTTAACTGCACCCACATCCGTGTCGTTTATCACAACATGCATTGGCGAATAAGCGTCATTATCATAATAATAATCAGCACGCGCTTCATTGAAATAGAAAACAAGGTCTATTCCGTAATAGCAAGAACCATCTTCTAACTCAGCAGTGGCAACATAATTGTCTGCAAAAGTGTCAGTACATCCAGATTCTTTACAGCCGTTCATTGTCAATGCCAATCCGAATAAAGAAAGTGTCAATAATTTTTTCATGGTATAAATTTATTTTTGACAAGATACAATTAAATCGATTCGTAGTATTGAAATTTACAATTAACACAGAAAAAATGATCATACAAAAAAACCTTGAAGTGAATTGATTATTTTAGAAAAAAAAATCAACTATGAAAAGAAAAATTTTAGCAGGCGCAGCCTTTGCTTTGGTGTTGACATAATGTGCTAGAGATTATAATTGCCAATTTACCTATACCAATTTAGACGAACCTTACGATTCGTATGTTACAGACAGCGACTTAAGAAACACACCGAAAGAAGCAGAAATAAATTGCGATTATTTATCAGGGACTTCTTATTCAGGCTCACTG
>JAURQI010000157.1 GCA_030836155.1 Crocinitomix sp. | reverse complement strand
ATTTACAAATATTTGGGCAGATTCTCCCTGATTGATAGCCATTTCACCGTGTCAAAACGTATTTTCAATGAAAAATCGCCATCGATTGCGAGGAGTTCATTATATTTACAACAGAAAAATTAATGTTATGTCATCAGAAAATTCAAACCGACCGTATTTCGACGATTCAACGTCTATTTTAGTTCCAATTTATGTTATAGTGGCGCTGGTTACTATTTTCGGAATTATATTTTTCGGATAAAAAAGGAACAGATATAAATTCTGATGGCTCAAAGGCAAATCTGCTTTTGAGCCATTTTTTGTTATATTGGTCTTATGCCTTTTAACTCTTTGTTTTCTTGGATCATAAAGAAACGAATCCATCAGATTGATTTGTTTAAGAAGTACCCATTAGAGGTACAAGATGAGGTGTTGATGAATTTAGTGGAGCGCGGAAAAAACACAGAATGGGGCCGAGAATTTGATTTTGAATCCATTCAGTCGTATGCTGATTTTAATAAAAAAGTACCGCTTACGAATTACGAAAAGTTAGAACCTTATGTGCAACGCTTATTAAAAAATGAGCAAAACCTATTGTGGGATGCAGATATTAAATGGTTTGCCAAATCTTCTGGAACGGTCAGTTCAAAAAGTAAATTCATTCCTGTTTCTAAAGAATCATTAGAAGAGTGTCATTATAAGGGAGGAAAGGATTTGCTGAGTCTGTATTATAACCAGATCCCTGATCGAAAATTATACAAGGGCAAACATCTTATTCTTGGGGGAAGTGCTGAAATCAATTATTTTAATTCGGACTCTTATTTCGGAGATCTTTCTGCCATTATTCTGAAAAACATGCCCTGGTGGGCTGAAATTAGAAGGACTCCGGCAAAGGAAATTGCGCTTATGAGTGAATGGGAAGAGAAGATTGAAAAATTGGCTCATTCAACCATCGAAGAGGATATTTATATTTTGGCAGGAGTGCCCAGTTGGACCCTAGTCTTATGTAATCGGATCATAGAAATCACAGGTAAAACGCACTTGAGAGAAGTATGGCCCAACCTTGAATTGTTTATGCATGGCGGCGTAAATTTTGATCCTTACCGTAAACAATTCCGGAAAATGATTCCTTTTGATGACATGAATTATGTGGAAACCTATAATGCCTCAGAAGGATTTTTTGGAATTCAAGATGATTTCACAAAAAACGAATTGCTTTTAATGTTAGATTATGGCGTCTTCTTTGAATTTATCCCGATGGATCAGTTTGATGGGGTTGCCTCCAAAAAAGTTATTTCTTTAGCAGAAGTGGAACTTGATATTAACTATGCTTTGGTCATTTCTACAAATGCTGGCTTGTGGCGTTATATTGTTGGTGATACGGTACGATTTACAAGTAAAACGCCTTATCGATTTAAAATAACAGGAAGAACAAAGAGCTTTATTAATGCTTTTGGTGAAGAGGTGGTTGTAGAAAATGCAGAACAAGCAATAAGGGCTGCTTGTCATGCTACACATGCGGAAATAGCCGATTATACGGCGGGACCTATTTTTATGGAAGGTAAAGAAAAAGGTGGCCATGAATGGGTTATAGAATTCAAGAAAGCCCCTGATCAACTAAGTGATTTTGTAAAAGTGTTAGATGATACTTTAAAGTCAGTGAATTCTGATTATGAAGCCAAACGGAGTAGTGATTTATCTTTAGGTCCTCCAAAAGTTGTTATTGCTGCAAAAGGATTATTTGAGAAATGGCTTAAGTCAAAAGATAAATTAGGCGGCCAACACAAAGTGCCAAGGTTGAATAATAATCGTCAAATGATAGAAGAATTGATGACGCTTAATGCGTCAAGTATTGTTGCTTCGAAGGATGATAATTAATTTCGTAAGGCGCGAAACGTCAGTCCAATACCTCCCAGAATTCCAGCAAAAGGCAAAGCTGCAATGAATCCCAATTTCCACAGAAAAAGCGTAAATACAATACCTGCACCAATTAAGATTATCCCAGAGCCAAATTGAAATTCACGCGCGTATTTAAAAGGATGTTTTTCGGCATGACGGGTATGTTCTCGCACCAAAATTTCGGCAGTCAGGGATATATCTGCCTTCGAAAATTGATGGACCTGTCGCAATTCCTTCTTGATCGCCATCAAATCCATTTTATCAGAAACTAAAAACGGCAAATAATACGTGGCAGCATCAGCTGGCGTATTAATTGCCGTTAGTCCTTTATCAAGAGGAGTGTAGTCTTTCAACTATTAAAAGTCTAATTCTCCTAGCTCTTCTTCATCCATACCGTTGAAAAGCTCATAAAGCTCTAGGTATAATACAAATGTTTGAGCGCGATATACTTTTGATTTTGTTGTTGAGTTATTGTCACCGTAGATCGTTACTTCTTCTGGCATTTCCTCATCTAAGTTATAATCCCAAGCTGATGCAACTAAAAGTGCACCAGGAATAACGTCTGCATCAACTTCTTCATAAGTTTTACCATCATAAGTAAAGCTCTCATTAGTGGTATATAACTCAGGGTTATCGCTAACGATATACATTACATTTTCAATGATATAATCTTGTTTTGTCAAGTTCAAATTGTACGAATAACTCTCATCTGTAATTTCAAAATCTTCATCAACAAAAACGGAATCTAAAACACTCGTTGCTGTAACGTGATATTTCCCTTCTTTAAGCTCAATTGTTTCTGTTCCGTAACCCGCAATTTCATATTCCATAGCACTGTCACCTTTAGCTGTAATCATAACTACTGCTCCAGTATCGAGTCCATTATCAATTAATACGGAATAAGAAGATGCGAAGAAATCGAAACTATCGTCTGATGATCCGCCTCCACATCCAACGAGAATAAGGGCAACTAACCCTGCAAATAAATAACCTGTCTTTTTCATTAATTCTAATTTAAAATGAGTCCTATTTAGGGAGACTCTTGAGTCCGACGAAGGTAAGTTTATTTTTTTGAATATGAAGTAGGAAATTATTTTTTGAATAGACGCTGACCGTGTTTCATGATTAGAAATACTGATCCAATCAGAATAATCCAAGGCAAATATTTTTGAATAGGCGTCAT
>JAURQI010000156.1 GCA_030836155.1 Crocinitomix sp. | reverse complement strand
TTATAGGTTTCACCCGGATAATAGGCTCCCGCTTCTCCTAATCCTGTCAAACTAATCGTGCCTTCCGCAGGATTGACTATGCCGCCGTGACAATCGGTGCAATTTCCTTCAAAAGGGGCACCTGTTTTACCCGGCGGAGGATCAACTGAAAACAATGGAGCTGTCCCTACATTTAGTTGGTGATACTTCGTGAATTTTTCGTTGGGGTCTTGGAATGAATAGAAGCTGGTTAAGGCCAATATAAGTCCAAACACAGTAAGTAATATCGATTTTTTCATGATCTCATTTTTTAGTTTAATCAAAGCTATGATAAACCAATAGTTGAGGACATGTACATTTCGGACTTATGCTTGTATTTTCTGAAATTGACTCGGACTTTGATCCGTTAATTTTTTGAAGAATTTACTAAAGTGAGCAGGATCTTCAAACTTAAGGTTATAAGCCACTTCTTTAGCTGAAAGGTTGTTGTTTAATAACCTTTTTGCCTCAAGAATGAATTGTTTATAAATAATGGACAATGGAGATTTTCCACTGCGTTTATTACAAATTTCGCTGAGTTGTTTGACCGATATTCCAAGTTCTATGGCATAGTTGGACACTTTCTTTATATCTCTGAAATTTTTAAAAACGAGTCGGCGAAAATCACGATACACATCTTGATTTCGATCATTTAAGTTTTCCTCATCTAAAGTTTGCATGCAGATAAGACAGATTTGGTTGAAAGTGAGTATTTTACTCGAATGTGAACAAGACTTTTGGACAAATAACGAACGCGTTTATGAGCGCGGGACCGCAACCATTTTGAAATAACGCTACCAACGTGAACAAATGACAACAAATTTATTTGTTTTGCGTTATAGATGTATGAAGCTCTTAAGGTTATCTTCTTTCTTTTTTTTGTTGTTATTGTTCTCTTGCAATAAGGAGGAACTCAGCAACCTGGCATCGGATCAAATTGATTTTCCTCAAAACTTGTCAGCTTATAATATTTACATTGGAGACCCTAATGATCTAATCCCGAATACTGATTATGTAGAATACGAATTGGGTTCTGCCTTATTTACAGATTATGCTGATAAACAACGGCTCATTAAAATCCCAGAAGGATCTGAAATGAAACAGATTAATAATGGACTTCCATCATTTCCGGATGGAACGATAATCGTTAAAACCTTCTTTTATTATTTTGATAAAGGCGACCCTTCAAAAGGTAAGCGAGTAATAGAAACCCGTTTGTTAGTAAAAGAAGCCGGACTATGGAATGTTGCAGATTATCTTTGGAATGATGATCAGTCTGATGGCATTTTAATCGAAGATGGTTATAATACTTCAGTTAATTACATCGACGAAAATGGACAACCGCAAGTAATTGGTTATCATGTTCCGAGTATTCGAGAATGTGCAACCTGCCATGCTGTAAATAATGCTTTATCTCCTATTGGGCCAAAATTACGCAGCATGAATATAGATGTGGATTCAGATATGGGATCCACAAATCAATTGGCACATTTTCAAAGTATGGGCATTTTGGAAGATTTTGAATATGCGAGTGTTTCTTCAACCCCAAATTTTGAAAATCAGCTACTCCCAATAGACGTGCGAGGCAGGGCTTATTTAGATGCAAATTGTGCCCATTGCCATAATGCATTGGGTTTTGCTGCTGATCAAAACTTATTCTTAGATTATGAAACTCCGTTTGAGGAAACTAATATTGATAACAATAAATGGGAGATCAAAACAAATTTAGAGGATGGGACAATGCCTCATATTGGCGCAACAGTGATTGATAAAGAAGGTGTGGCGATGATCATCGAATATATCAATAGCTTATGATGAAAGTGGTTATATTCGTCCTGAGTATTGCGATGGCATCCAATATGTCGTTCGCTCAAGAAGTGAATGAAAAAGAAGGAGGGAAAGTTTCTCTTGGTCTTTTTATAAGTCCTACATTAAATTATCGAATATTAACGTCTGATGCTTCCAATGATTTTATCAAAACTGTACGCGACGAATCAGAATCTTCTGGTTTTAGATATCAGGGCGGAATTACATTAGATTTGAAATTAAGTGAAAGATTGGGCCTCCAATCAGGGTTTGTCTATGCCGATCGTGTTTTTAAAACCAATAGCATTGTATTTAATTGGGAAGATAATTCGGAGCCTTCCATAACAGAAGCATTCTTTACTCAGCAATATCAATACATCGAGATACCGTTTCAGTTAAAATACGACTTTTTGTCTACTGAAAAGATGAATTATTTTTGCGCTGCGGGCTTTACGGGAGCGTTCTTGATTTCGCACAAGCAAAATCATCATGTTCGGGTTAATAACAATTGGGAACGAAGCTCGAGCGAACTGCTAAATGAGCGAACGTTCATGTTAATGGCAGATTTAGCGTTTGGTATGGAATACAAATTTAATTCGCTTGTTAAAATGCGCTCATCAATAAACCTGCAACAAGGTATTCGTCCAACGAACCCAGACTATCCAACTAAGGAGTATTTGAATGCTGCAGGTCTGCGTTTAGGTATTGTGTTTACAACGCCATAAAAAACGAATGATGTCTCTGGAGCATGTCGGTGAGGTCATTGTTTTTAGCCTGTATTCGCTGGCAACAACGTGCTTAATTTCCCTTTGAGATTCCTCAAATGAACGGGCATCTTTTTTTATAGATTCTGACAGTGATAATGGGGGTTATTCATTGATGCGTTAATATGGGTAAATAGAATCACCAATACTTTCGTTTTTGGAATGAATAGCTGCGAATTATCAGTTGCGTTTAATTCTAATTAAATAGTAAGGAAATTGCTGCCTATTCTATTTCGTAGATTTTTTCAGTTGATCCATCGGAATAAATATAGATCAAGAGACAGTTTCTTTGTGGAGTGACCTCTCTACCAGTTAGGTCAACAATCTTGATCAGTTCTTTTCCAGATGCTTCCATTTCTGTTATTTCAACGGTTCCAGAGCTGCATTCGTTTACGCAGTTTGTGCTGAATGATGCCGTTTCATCTATGTTTTCATCTGCCGTTGTCCAATTTTCATCTGCCCATCCTGCATCGTCCACTTCAATACAGGTTAAATCTGGATTACCAGTAACATCAAAAACAAAAAATTCAGGATCGTCATTATTTCCATTTTTAACATTGAGACAAGTCAGGTCATTGTTCGCGGCAAATAAATCATGGAGACCCGTTAAATGACTCAAATCAAGGCTAGTAATATTATTATCTTGACATCTCAGCACTTCAATTGCTGCGTTATTGGTCAAATCTAAACTGGTCAGGTTATTATTGGCCGGAACAAATAATTTTAGCGCTGTATTATTGCTCACGTCAATAGTTGTTAAGTTATTTAAAAAACACCAGAACTCCTCTAGCGCTACAAAATCCTCTATACCGGTTAAGTCGTCTATGTCCTTCATTCCAACATTCAAAGATGTAATGGTGTCAATTTTAGAAGTAAGAATAACGCCATCCGGCGCACCAGATTCAATCCCAAGATTGATCAGAGCCTGTTCAAAATTAGGATCGGGTATAGCAGTGGTTTGACCGATTGAATAGAATGAGCATACAATCCCTAGAAGTATAATTACAGTTTTCATAAAGAATAGTTTTCGGTAAAGCTATCAATTAAATCACGACCCAAATTATTGAATAACGCAACTCGAGAGAAACTATAGCGAATAGTGCAAATTTCAATTAGATTTTTTCGATTAACGCATCTTTATTTTCAACCTCTTGTACATGGATGTTGATAACGTTCAAAAAGCAAAGAAGAAAGAAGATAAAATAGTTTTTAACGGCTTCATATATATGGTAGATGTATAAGACTTATAAGACGGATAGTTGGTTTGAAATGATCTACAGAACGCTTGATCAAATCCTTTCGATAAACTTACGAAACAGTATTTGTAAACAATTCATTTAATTTTATTTTTAGGTTTTTGAGATTTCCGCGAAAAATCACCTCCCTTTTTCGATTTATAATATAATAGGAAGGGAATATATTTAATAGATGATGATCGGGATAAAAGGATGTGTCTTGAATATAGACATAATTCAAATCCCAATTATCAGTCACGTATTGGTTGACCTTTTCTAACGTATCTATGGTTAGGGGATAATTCAATGAATAGAAACTAATCGAATCGGACTCATAAGCGGCTTTGATCTCTTCAAGTTGCGCGAACTCCATAAAACAATTATTGCAGGAAGAGTTCCAAGCATCTAAAACAATAAATTCTTTGTCTCGAGGATCGATCTCAATCGACTCATAATTCCGATCGATTCCTTCAATTGTCCCGGTAAAAATTGGATAGTTCTCTAACTCGCCTGTGTAGTTTTGAAAAAACAAATAATGGGTATAGCGTGGATAAAAATAATAGGCTCCAAATATGGAAAACATCGTAATT
>JAURQI010000155.1 GCA_030836155.1 Crocinitomix sp. | reverse complement strand
GTACTTAAAATACCAAACGGATTTGGATAAAATCAATCTGCCTAAGTATTTAAAAAGGTATGAAACACATCCTACCGACGAAGATAACATTAAGGAAATTGTACGAATATATACTTACACCATGCCAAATGAAAATGAGGCAGAAAAATATCGCAATATCCTTTATGACCTTCGCATGAAGGAATAATTGATAAATTAAAAGTTTTAAGCCCAACGCATGAGTTTTAGATTTACCATAGGCAGGAAGATTGGAACAGGATTTGGAATGCTTATTTTCTTTATCATCGTGGTTTTTGGGGCCACGTTTCTAGCCGTTAACAACGGAATTGAAACGTTTGAAAAAAACGATAAAACATCCAATCAATTAATCAATGTCCTTACCCCCTCAAAAGAATACGTCTCTGACCTTAAGGCAATAACAACTGAATCACGTCAATTAGCCGGCCAATGGTTAAATGAGCCTGGTCGAAATGATGTGAAATTTAAGCTGCGTTTCAAAGAGATTATTGAAAAAGATATTCCTGAAAAGCTTAAAAAGCTCGAAATAATTTCAAAAGAGTGGACTGATGAAGAAGATATTGAACAGTTCAATTTCTTAGTCGGTCAATATGAAGAACTGACAAAAAAACTTACTGAATTAATGGAGCTGCTTCCTGACATCAGTAGTTATGATGACCCATTTAAAATGTTTACGGCTCGTTTGCTCATCGATCAGAACGGAGAAGCGAGTGAGATATTGACGGACTTAAATAAGAATCTCAATTTCCTTCAAACTAGTTTAGATTCTAAAGAAGAAAATGCCCTTTCTTTGGTTCGTTCTTCATCCGAAACGGCACGTTCGAAGTTCCAATCGTTGGAGATTTATTGGTGGTTAGGAGCTTGTCTCATTATTTTCGCTGTTATTATTGCTGGTTTTACAACAAATACAATTGTTAAACCGGTAAACAACCTGCGGGTTGTGTTGTTATCGCTGGGTAAAGGAATATTCCCTAAACAAGAAATAGAAATAGGAAACGACGAAATTGGAGACATGTCTTCAGCCGTGGTTGACTTGGTTGATGGTCTAAAGAAAACTACCGACTTTGCAAGAGAGGTAGGTCAAAGTAATTTCAACTCACCTTACAAACCTTTAAGCAACGAAGACGTCCTAGGACATGCCTTATTAAAGATGCGTGATGAATTGGCAGAAACGGAGCGAATTTTAGAGCAAAAGGTAAAGGAGCGAACGGAAGAAGTTGTTCGTCAAAGAGATGAAAACGAGCGTCAACGTTTGAAGTTAGAAGATCTATATAAATCTGTTACAGCGAGTATTCGCTATGCAAAACGACTTCAAAACTCAATCTTACCTCCGAAAGAAATAATCGACGCTATTTGTCCTGAATCATTTGTGTTATTTAAACCCAAAGACATTGTTTCGGGTGATTTTTATTGGTTTGAAAAAACAAAAACGGCTAATTATTTCGCTGCGGTAGACTGCACGGGTCATGGTGTACCAGGCGCATTTATGAGTTTAGTAGGAGCCAATGGTTTGAACACTGCCGTCCGTGAGCATAATATTCAAGAACCAGCAGAAATCTTAAATCGTTTAAACACTTTTGTTAGTGAATCACTTAACAAGAGTCACGATGAAAATCAAATCCGCGACGGTATGGACATAGCGCTCTGCGCTGTTGATTACGAAAATATGGAGTTGACTTATGCTGGTGCAAACAACCCACTTTATCTTGTTAGAGATGAGGAATTCACCATTATTAAGGCAGATAAAATTGCTATTGGTTCATTTGAGCCGAATTCAAAAAAATACTCTCAACACAAACTTAAACTCCAAAAAGGAGATGTCATCTACCTTTTCAGTGATGGATATGCTGATCAGTTTGGTGGAGAACGTGGTAAGAAATTTCTCTATAATCGTTTTCGACAACACTTGCTCAGTGTCCATAAAAAAGGTATGAACGAACAACGCGCATATCTTGAAAGTACTATGCATGAATGGCAAGGATCTTTTGAGCAAGTAGATGATATCTTAGTTATTGGCGTTCGAATCTAATCGATATATGTTGCGAAGCTGGTTATTATTTCTTGTACTCGCCCTTGCAGGCAACAAGGTTATCAGTCAACAAAAAACCATTAAATTCGGAACCTATTCCCTGGAAGATGGTTTATCGCAAAGCTCTGTTACTGGCATCGTTCAAGATCGGTATGGCTATATCTGGATTTCCACACAAGATGGATTAAACCGATATGACGGATACAACTTCACGACCTTTAAAAACAACCCAAACGACGAAACAACCATTCCAAACAACTACGCCCATTTTTTGCAGGAAGATGAACTTGATTATTTATGGTTTGGCACCAATCGCGGTATTGGCAAAATGGACCCTAAAGATTATACGGTAGAGCGCATCAGTCGAAATACAATTGAAGATCTTAACGGATACATATTTACCTCTTTATCCTTTGATAAAAAGGGTATACTTTGGGCGCTCACAGAGAAAAACGGAATTAATCGAATCAACGTTTCTAATAACGAGATTCAGACCATTAAAAACATACATGGTAACACCCAGATTATTTCAACATTTATTGACCGAGAACAAGTGCTGTGGGTAGGTACGCAAACGGGTCAAATCTACCATTCCAATTACCCTTATCAATCATTTGAAGAAATAGATTACAACGGCATATTCACAATCGCCCCTGTCTTCGACTTTTATCAAAATGACAAGAGTGAACTCATAATTTGCACCGAAAAAGGGTTGTTTTATGCAGATGAAAATAAAAAACTACAAATTGTTACAGACCATGCCGCCGTACGATATGGCGCTATTAATTGTGTT
>JAURQI010000154.1 GCA_030836155.1 Crocinitomix sp. | reverse complement strand
TTGTTAATTATTTAGGACAATCCCCAAAAATAAGAGTTTTCAAGGGGTAATTTGTCGGATATTGCTTAAAATTTATTAATAATTCAATGTGTCTAACTTGAATTCTTGATGGACACGGTATAATAATGCGTTTGACCCTTTTGGTAACAGTTGAAATCCCCGTTCATATTTAAAAGTATTTTATTTTTTTTCAAAAACGATTAAACCTTTTCTTTTTACTCTAGTCAGAACAGTAAGCAAAAAAAAACAAGGATTATGAAGACAATGAAGATATTAGCATTGAGTGCAGCCATGTTATTCACCGGACAAGGGATGGCTACATCTTGATGTGTCACCATCAACACATCATGATCAGCACGCATATTCACGATTTTAGTACCTAGCTTTTCCCATTCTCCAGGAGCTTTGGCTTTTATAGATGTAGCCATCCCTTGTCCGGTGAATAACATGGCTGCACTCAATGCTAATATCTTCAATGTCTTCATAATCCTTGTTTTTTTTGCTTACTGTTCTGACTAGAGTAAAAAGAAAAGCTTTAATCGTTTCTGAAAAAAAATAAAATACTTTTAAATATGAACGGGGATTTCAACTGTTACCAAAAGGGTCAAACGCATTATTAGACCGTGTCCATCAAGAATTCAAGTTAGACACATTGAATTATTAATAAATTTTAAGCAATATCCGACAAATTACCCCTTGAAAACTCTTATTTTTGGGGATTGTCCTAAATAATTAACAAAGAGGGATCAACATTAAAAAATGAAAGCACTTTATTTAAAAGAATTGCGCAGTTTTTTGAGTTCAATCATTGGCTATATTTTTATCGCCATATTTTTGATTCTGAATAGCCTTTTCTTGTGGGTATTTTCTTACGAAACTAATATTTTGGACGGCGGCACTGCCGATTTGCGTTCGTTTTTCGGAATCAGTCCGATTATATTTTTGATACTTATTCCAGCTATTACCATGCGTTCCTTTTCTGAGGAAAAAAGAACAGGGACAATCGAGTTATTATTCACACGACCGATCTCAGATTTTAGTATCATTTTCACTAAATACTTAGCGGGTCTTACCCTTGTTATTATCTCCATCTTACCAACGCTGATTTATTATTTTACAGTACATGCTTTGGGTGAGCCGGTAGGAATAGTTGATGATGGCGCAACCATTACTTCTTATCTCGGATTAATTCTAGTCGGAGCTTGTTTGGTCTCTGTCGGTATCTTTGCGTCAAGCATAACGGACAGTCAAATCGTATCATTTATCCTGGCTATGTTTTTGTCTTGGTTCATGTTTATGGGCTTAGATCTTTTAGCTGTATTTAGCCAATTCGGAGGACTTGATTTAGTCTTGCGCAACATGGGGATTATGGAGCATTATGACTCCATTCAGAGAGGTGTGCTCGATACTCGTGATCTTATTTATTTCGTAAGTTTTGCTGCGGTCTTTTTACTGTCTACAAAACTCGTTCTTCAATCTCGAAAATGGTAGGTATGAGCGAAGGAAAAACAAATAGTGCCAAAAGAGATGTCCTGAACTACACGGGCATCGTTGCTATCATCATTTTGTTGAATTATGTCCTTTCCTTTTTCTTTGGGCGATTTGATTTAACTGAAGACAAGCGTTATTCCCTCTCAGAAAACACAATTGCTTTATTAGAAGATGATGAGCGAATGAAAGATCGGGTTTACCTGAAGATATATTTGGATGGGGGCTTACCAGCCGACATCAAAAAAATCCGCAATTCAATACGCGAGAAATTGGATGAGTTTAAAGTCTACGCGGGTGACAAGATTCAATATGAATTTATAGATCCAAACGGGGAGGATGATGAAGATTATAATATAGAGGTACAAAAGAATATTTATTCAGAAGGGATCAGTCCCACCGATATTCAAATCGCTCAATCAGGAAAAGTAGAAGTCAAAACAATCTGGCCAGGTGCTTTAATTGATTATAAAGGAACCACCGTTGATCAAATCCAATTCTTTAATAAACGGCTCATAGCAAGTAATGAAGACGCGAGAGGGTTAGCGGATAGAACGATAAATAATTTAGAATATAAATTAATCAGTGCTATCCGACGTGTAACGGCTGATGATAAACAAACGATTGGTTTCTTACAAGGACATGACGAGCTCGATGAGTGGCAAACGGCAGATGTGCGTCAAGGTTTAGATCGCTATTATTTGGTTGAAGATGTGGAGATTAATGGACAAATTGGCGCATTGGATAATGTAGACGCCTTGGTTGTAGCACAACCTAAAAAACCATTTAACGAAAAGGATAAATTCGTGATCGATCAGTTTATCATGAATGGTGGTCGTGTATTGTGGTTTATCGATCCACTAGAAATTAACCGTGATTCTTTAAAATATAGAGGAGAGACCTATGGGATTTCAGCTAATTTGAATATCGAAAAAGACATGCTGTACAAGTATGGAGCTCGATTGAATAATAACACATTAATTGATAAAGATTGTGGCCCTATCTATATCCCCGGGCATCCGTTAGGAATTGTAGATTGGTATTTTTATCCGCTCTTGCAACGCACGGATCATCCAATCACCAAAAACATCGATCCGATTAAGTCAGAATATGCGAGTACGGTTGAAATCGTAAATCAAGGAGATGCCGATGTTCAGAAAACAGTCTTGTTAAAATCTTCTGGAAACTCGCTCGCGTTTAAATCACCCGTAAGAATCAATTATAGCATCGTAGATGTTGAACCTAATTTTAATGAAAACGGAGAGACTGATCTGCCTATTGCGTTGATGATGGAAGGTCGTTTTACTTCAGCATTTGAAAATCGATTGACTCAAGAGTTTACAGCTTCACCTGATTTTAAAACTCGCTTTAAAAGTGATTCAACAAAAATGTTAGTAGTATCAGATGGGGACATCATTCGAAATGAAGTGGAAACAAAAGTAATTGATGGAGAGACGCGTTACAGAGCCATTCCATTAAATGTTGACGTCTTTGGAGTTCAGAATCCAAATCGAACATCAAAGTATATTTATGGTAATCGCGATTTTGTTTTAAATAGCATTGATTATATGATGGATGATAATTCATTAATAGATGTGCGTGCAAAAACAATTACACTGCGTGTGTTGGATACACAAAAGGCCTACGAAGAAAAGAGTTTCTGGAAAATACTAAACATTGGTTTCCCTCTCTTATGCATTTTTATACTCGGCCTCGTGCAATTTTTCTTGCGTAAAAAGAAGTTCGCAAAAACTGTTTGATCTATAATCGGAAAGAAGTAAAAAGGATAGGTGGATGAAGAATATTAAGACCATTATTATTATCATACTCGTTGCCGGCTTAGGCTATCTGGCGTATAATTTAACACAGAACGATGGGAGTGGGGCGGTCATGGCTACTGAAGCTTTGTCTGATTTCGCCATAAAGGATACATCATCGATTGATAAATTAGTCATTACAGATACAGAGGGTAATCCTGGCGTTACTCTAATGCGAGTAGATGACGAATGGCAATCAGCCGAGTACGAATGTATCCAACAGCATTTAGTAACGACGATATTAGAAACCATCAAATATATCAAAGTAAAAAGTCCAGTGCCAGAAGGGGCGATTGAAAACACGAATAAGAATATTGCAGCGCACCATAAGAAGATGGAGATCTACGAAAATGGGAAGCTCTCAAAAACTTGGTATATCGGCAACCCTACTCAAGATCAATACGGCACGTATATGTTACTGAAAGATCCTGCGAAAGGAAAATCCCCTGAGCCTTTTATTATGCATTTACCGAATATGTATGGGAATTTGAGCACGCGTTTTGTTACTGATCCGCGCGAGTTTGAATGTACGGAGGTTTTTAGGTATGATCCGCTCAGTATCCAGACAATAGAAGTAACGCAACCAGATTCATCATTTTTGAACTTCAAGATTGAAGCCTTAAATGAAAACCTCTTTGAAGTTTACAATAATGATAAAAAATTGATTGGTTTTGACACCTCAAGGGTTCGTGGATATCTGGTGCAGTTCAAAAAGATTCACTTCGAAGGACATAACTATGGTCTGACCAAAGAGATGACTGATTCTATTAAAAACAGTACGCCATACTTCACCATCGAATTGAATACGAAAGCGGGAGAGCAGAATGCTATTCGTTTATTTAGAAGAAAGTACGTGATTGATAAGGTGGGATTAGACGGTGAATTACTGGAGTATGATCAGGATCGTCTATGGGTGCAATTAAACGATGGACGATTGGTTGTTGGTCAATTTTACGTATTTGGTCGTCTAATGCAGGACATCCGTTTCTTCGGGGGAGAAGTCCAAGAATAGCTTGATTTTTTTTCACAATTGAGCAGCCAATTTATCGGGTCATTATCTTTTTTCCGACCGATTTGTTTAATTTCGCCGTGCTTAATACGAAACAACATGAAAGTCTACCTTGATAACGCTGCCACGACCCCGATGGCAAAAGAAGTCATTGAAGCAATGACAAAGGTTTTACAAGAACAGTTTGGAAACCCCTCATCCGTTCATTCTTTTGGACGGGAGGCAAAAGGAGTCTTGGAATTCGCAAGGAGACAAGTTGCCGGTTATATTGGTGCTGAGCCAAAAGAAATCATATTTACATCAGGAGGTACTGAAGCCGATAATATGGCTATCAGTGCAGCAATTGATGATTTGGGTGTTACACGAATCATCTCATCACCCATAGAGCATCATGCCGTTGGACATTGTTTAGATGAAGCGAATGTAGAAATTGTGATGGTGAAATTGACAGCTACCGGTGCTGTTGACATGACGGATCTAGAGGATTTACTGAATAATAGTGAAGCTAAAACACTTGTTTCGCTTATGCATGCAAACAATGAAATCGGAACGCTAATTGACCCGGTTGCAATTTCAAGGATGTGCAAAAAATACAATGCCTATTTTCATTCAGATTCTGTTCAAACAATGGGGCATTATCCGATAAATGTGGATGAATTTGGGGCTGATTTTTTGACATGTTCAGCTCATAAGTTTCACGGACCAAAAGGTATTGGATTTTTGTATGCGAGCAAAGATTTGAATGTCTCACCGATGATTCATGGTGGTGCTCAAGAAAGAGGTTTAAGAGCGGGTACTGAAAATATATCTGGTATCGTAGGGTTGGCAAAAGCAATGGAATTGGCGCATGAAGATATGACTGAACATCAGGATCACGTGCAGGGATTGAAAACCTATATGATGAATGCCTTAAAAGAAAGGATTCCGGGAGTCAATTTTCACGGTGAAACAGAACCTTCTAAAAGTCTATATACGGTGCTGAATGTTTGTTTTCCAAAATTTGACAAACAGTCTATGCTCTTATTTTTATTAGATCTGGATGGTGTAGCTTGCTCTGGAGGAAGTGCATGTACTTCAGGCGCTGCAACTGGTTCTCATGTACTTCGTGGGATTGGAGCAGATGTCGATCGACCAAATGCTCGTTTTTCATTCAGTCGTTATACAACGAAAGAAGAAATTGATCATACCTTGGCTAGTATTGAGAAAATCATTCTCGGATAAGTCGATTAAGCGTCTACTTTTCAACATGCAGTACTAGGATAACTATCCTGATTACGTGGTTGTAATAAACTCATCCATGCTTATATTTGTTACATGAGCAAGGTTAGTCTACGTATCGTACCCATCCTATTTGGTGTTTTTTTTAGTCCTGTTTTCGGACAAGATCGTTTTGTGATTGATGAAGAATTACAAACCTATATACAAGAAAAAGCCTTAGACGATACAATCAGTGAATCGATAGGGACAGTGAGCAATGGATCGCTGAAGCACGGAAAGCTCGTACCTTATAAAGGACGAAACTTTATGTATTTTGATCGCACAAGCTATTTAGAAGGGCGTGCGTTCTTGAATGATCTTGCACTTAAATCAATGCTTAGCACCTATGATTCATTGCTCGCAGCACTTCCGCAGCGCTATTTCAACGTTATGGAGTGTTCCCATGAACACGGAGGAGAAATGTTTCCACACCGCACACATCAAAATGGTTTGAGTATCGATTTTATGATGCCGCTCGTCAAAGATGGATCACCATATTATGGATTAGACACGATCGGTCTTGAGCATTATGCCTTGCAGTTTGACGATAATGGACGCTATACAAAAGACACGACCATAACGATTGATTTTGACCTCGTCGCACGACAAATTTTATTATTAGATCATTTTGCCAAACAAAATGGCTTAGCCGTTTTTAAGGTTATCATAAAGATTGAGTTAAAAGATGAATTGTTTGCTACTCAATATGGGCAACGATTAAAGGAGTCTAGGATTTATGTCGTTCGAGGTTTATCTCCACTGATTAATTCTTTGCATGACGATCATTTTCATATCGACCTTGGTTTTAAATTTACAAAGACACCTCCGGCACAGAATAAACAAACGTTTTCGCCGCCTAACGACTAGATGTAGATTTACCAACCTTGTTCGGTGGCATAGGCTTGCCATTTTATTCGATATTCCTCAAATAATGGGTCCGGCTCTATGGCATAGATTTGTTTAAGCAGACTCAGGTGAATCATGTGGTAAGACTTACCCGCTGATTTTTTCTTTAGGTCATAATAAGAAAAGCCGTTATCATCGAAAAGAGGAAGTTTCTCTTTTAAAGCGACTAATCCTTTTTCATAAAGTTTAATAGCTAAGGGGTCATTTGAGTAGTCATAATACTTGTGCATGGCAATGAGAATAGATAACATTCCATTTAGCACCATAGGGCTATCACCATTGGGTTTAGGATACTCGCAAAACCACCAGCTTTTATCACTTAACTTTATGTTCAATCCGCCCTCTGTGATTGGAATAGTAAATGGATACAATACACTATGTGCAATATCTAAATACGTAGAGTCACCACTTTCTTCATGTGCTGCCATCATGGCCAGAATCACTCTTGAGTTGGTCAAGCCACATTTCCATCCGACAGGTTCATCATAAGCTACCAGCGGAAAATCGCCTGTATAATAGGTAGCCTTTCCTTCAATCACTCTATCTTCTATTAAAAAATCAATGCAATTGCGAAAATAGGTGAGTGTAACTTCATCATTGGTCTCCTTATATTCGTCAAAGTAGGCTATCGCTTGTGAAGCAACGAATAAAGGGTTTCTTTGAAAGCCGATATGTTGATCTATTTGATATCCGTAGTAGAACCATTCAACTCCATTTTTATCGTTAAAGGTTTTTAGCTTAGAATCAAAGAAGATCGTATGGTGATATAAAAAGACTAATCCACCAATAAGTATTAAAAATGCAGGACGAATAAAGTTTTTGAGCTGACGATTAAATAGAAAATAGATACCGTTAATGAATGCGAGTATCAAGGCATAGTAAACGATTATCTTATTGACTTCATAAACCCATCGACGAGCTGTCAGCATATAATCATCGGCTTCGTTTACTTCGTGAAGGTCAATCTCTACATTTTTGAGCAACTCCACCTTCTCGGTGACATCAGCCAGTAAAAAGTGAAAATAAATTGCACCAAAACTAAGCAGCACAATCGCTATAATTAATATAATGATTAGACACTTGTTTATCTTCATAAATAGCGAAGGGGAATTGGTTTCGCTCATAATATTCGCTTTTGTTCTAAAATCCAAATATAAATGAATAATGCACAATGATTACAACTACCCTGTTTTTAAGAAGGCCTATTGATATCAAAAAAAAGCCGTTTTCTTATAAGAAAACGGCTTTTAATATCAATTAGATTACTATTTACTGAATGACAACTTGCTTCGTAGCCGTTTTACCGTCAGAAATAATTTGAAGGTAATAAACACCTTCAGCAAGACCCGTAAGATCTATTGATGTCTGCATATAGCCATCAACATTCATATTCGTAATAGCATTGCTATACACTTGCTGTCCTAGTTCAGAGTATACTGCAATTTGAATATTTTCTCCATGGAAATTATCAAGTGTCACTTGAAACTGTCCGTTATTCGGGTTTGGGTAGACGTTAAGGTTATAGTCCAGTTTATCTTCATCAATGCCAACTGCATATCCAACACTAAAGGTATACTGTGAGTAATTTCCAAAGTCAGGATCAAACATTTCGATGATACCACCACCAACTTCTCTAAGTCTTAGGTAGCCTGCGGTTTCACCTTCATAGGCTGCAGAATACCAAAAACTCAAGCCATCATTGTCGCTATCCGTAATTTCGAGTGTATAACATCCCGGATCTAAGTTCATAGTATCCTTGTACTCAAATTCATTTTCTAATGAAGTACGGGAGTAGATGATTTCACCAGCGTCATTTCTTAAGTAAATTTCGTTTTCTGAAGCCTTATTATTTGTCTTAAACCAGATGTAGAAAGGTTCGTTGATCACTGGAGCAGGCTCAAATGTCACGCGATAAATATTGTTATTGCTGTATTCGTCAATACCGCCATTTGGTTCACGGACTTGTGCGTTGAAGGTATTTTTACCTTCAAAGTCAGCCCACCATTCTGGTGTGATCGGAATTTCAACCATTTCTTCTTCCAAGAAAGCCAATTCACCTGTCCAATCAATGGTAATAACGTTATCAAAACCGCCAATCCAAACATCAATTTTACATGATGTAAGTGTCGTTGCACCTGTGTTTTGAATTAAGATACGTGGATTCTGACAAGTTGGATTCCACTTACTATAATATTTCCAGTCGTTAGGATTTAATACACCCGTTACGGCCGCATCCAAATTGTGATTGGCTTCTCCGTAGGTGACCAAGTGCATCGCAATGACATAATTACCGTTTCCTTGGTCTGGATCGTCTGCAGGTACATCTTCAATATCATAATCAATCGTAGAAGTTGTTCCAGGCGTTACAAATGGAGTGATGTCAAACTCATGTTCCTCAACGATATCTCCCGGACACCATCCTTCGCGTGAATAAGGCCATGTTCCGCCCTGTCCAATGTTAGGGTTGTCGCCGCACTCTGATTCTTGCCAAATTTCCCAGGTCTCGCGCAAAACACCATCAACTAAGAGCTCGTGATCTCGACCTTCGCCAAATCCCCACTCACAGCAGTTGTTTGATCCATGATGGCCATGTCCTGTAATTCGCGTTCTAACTTTGTACATAGCACCGTCGGCATCCAGATCAACTTCAGTAGCTGTTAAGCTTACATCGTCATCAAGGTTTTTATAGCTAAAGCTGCCTCGACCGTTCCACAAACGTTCGATACCTATAACATCTCGAGGAGGTATACCTTCTATAAAGGCAAATTTTATATCAATTAATTCTTGCGTATTATGTGCTTGAAAATCGACATCACCATTTAATAAGGATTGGTAATCTGTTACATCGTATACATATGTGAAACCATTTGGTCCTAAATCAAATCCAATTCCATAAGGCGTAATGAATCGACCAATTTCGTATCGGTTGATCACCTCGAATGGCTCTTCGTGATAAAAAATCGTTTCATTATTTAAAGTCACATCCGCCTCGTGATAGGTAGAGTCTATTTTCTCACCGGTGTGATCATAGAGGTAGCTATAACCTTCTGGCATTTGATGGGTGATGTCTACAATTGTAAATTTACGACCGGTAACCTCATATTCTAGAATATCAATTGGATTAACCAGGGTTGAATCCATTACCATAACAGAATCGATCTCTGAAGTGTAAGTGCCTTGAACGAATGTAATATTAGGTCTGTTCTCCATTAATTCATATCCAGCTTGTGATCCATCATAAAACTGAACCATAGAAGGCGTATTCATCATCGCATCAAGATCATTACCTGATTTGTCCGTGATGCTCGGACTTTGATCAAAGTCATAATAGGTGACCATATCCGCATAATTCGGATGGGTTCCATCTACTTTTTTGTTCATCCATTCAGCAATGGTTGCTTCTCCTAATTCAACATCCCAAATTCTTAATTCATCAAGTTTACCTGACCAACTATTGCCTAAAGTTCGATTTGCGCCAAGAATAAATTTATTCACTTCACCGACAGCCAAATTTTTATCTGTTCCAGTTAACCACAAGACACCGTCTTTGTATATATTCATGACCCCAGTTGTTGCATTCTTTGTAAATGCCCAATGATGCCATTCACCTCCAATTTCACCAGCTGTTGCTGCATTGTCGATACGATCGTAGCCATTGCCTGTTCCTGCGTCCCAATAATGACGGCTGTTTGACCAAGGGAAGTGTAAATTAACAATGCGATTATTCAAACTGTCACCGCCTTCCAATAATGAAGTATTCACTGGCAAGTCGTCGCTATTACCATTCGCCCAGAATGAGATGGTAATTTCATCGCCAAAATCATATTGACTCAATTCAACTTGTGCCCATTCGCCCGGATTGATATTTAAATAACCCAACTTTTCATTGGTCGTTATCACAGAGTTGGATCCAGTGGCCGTGGCTGTAAGTACATTGTCTGTAGCACCTGCTTCACTGTTCTCAAAAGTAATATCCATAATGATATCTGAACTACCGTCGTAATCAAACGGCCAAGTTAAATCGATGGTATTCATCCCCGTTCCACTAAAGGTCGTGTTACGTTCGTAAACTAAGGTCCAACCTTCCTCTTCAAAGCCATTTAATTCAGCCATATCTACATGCTTCATTCGGATGGTTAATTGCCCCATTTCCTCTCCTAGTGAAGCAACATCAAATCTTAGTTTTGCAATTTCTCCTGCACCCATTCCTGCTCCTGTTATTTCTTCATTCGTCCATAAGAGCTGTGAGCGCTGTGTTCTATTGGCAGTGCCAAAGGGTGCTTCGGAACTTAATCCTCCCGCTCCGATTGGATAATCAGTGTCTGTCTCAGCACTGTAAGTGATGAATTTTTCATATCGTTGGTGATAATCATAATAAGCCGTTTCCACGTATGGAATCGTCGCTGGAGAAGCTCCGTTGACCATATAGCGTTCTGTTTCAACCTTATTGGAATCTAACTGACCGGTATGATCAAAAATGTGTGAGTAAGCAAGATAATCCCACTCTCCGCAGTTGTAACTATCCCATGGAGTTAAAGGATCACATTTAATATTATAATACATCAAGACTTTTTCAAATCGCTTACCTTCTAATTCCGCAGGGAACTCGAAAGTAGCACGCCTCGTTGAAATGCTGTCATAGGTAAATGTTTGGACAAAAGTAGTGTCTTGTGCAAAAGTGGTTAGACTCAAAAGTCCAAGAATGAGCAATATTGATATCTTCATGGTTGTATAATGTTGACTTCTAACCACGAAGATAAGCTATTTTAATCGATTTACTAAAACAGAAAATGATTAATACTTGGATGCTTACCTGATGCTAACCTCCTAGATCTACCTGCGGATTAACTGAACGATCACAATGATCCAGGCTACAATCATTGACGTTCCTCCAAATGGAACGATCATCGCCATGTTTTTTAAAAAGGGTGCTGATTCGTACATGCTGTATAAATAGAGTCCTCCTGAGAAAAGCAAAACACCGATTAGGTTCAGTGCATAAAAGGCGACTAATTTAAAAGGAAGTTGATCGGCATGAAGTCCAAAAGCAATTAACCCCAAGCCTGTATAAATCTGGTATTTCACTCCCTTTTCAAAGGCTTCTAATAAATTTCCGCTGATTTTATTTTCGAGCATATGCGCGCCCATGGCTCCTAACATGATAGCTAAGCAAACAAACAGGGCGCCAGTAATAACGACACGTTTTGACATTTTAGATCTGCAATATTATACTATTTAGACTGCAAGAAAGTATTAAAGTCTTCCTTGTCCGAACTAAAAGTAAAAACATCACTCAGCATATAATAGTTCGATTGATCTAAACAATTTAGGTGCGCTGTTTTCAAAAACGTCATCCGTTCGTCAGCAAAATCAAAGAGTAGAGTAATTTCTCTAACTTGATCGAGAGACATGCATTGCTTCTCTGCGAAAGTTTTTGCTAATCTCATTTTATCATCACCGAAATTTTCTGCCTTAATCGCTTTTGTGATATTCGCCATATCTTGATCAGTTGTCAAGCAACCTCCAGTTGATGTCACTGCAATATCCTGATCTTGATAAAATTCCGTTTGATTATTATTTGTATTGGTCTGAATATTACCGCTTCCACTATTAGTGGTTGTCGTTGTTACGGTTGTTGTTTCTTCGTAAGTGGACGTTGTTTGTTCTATGCCAGTTCCGGTTCCATCCACGTTAATATTCATATCAAGATTGATGTTTTCTCCGTCTGCGCCTGCATTAGTTGAAGTTCGAACAGATCCGTTTTCATCAACATTAATACCGATAGAGATCGATCCACCTTCAACGGGGTTATTATTGCCAGTACCTGAAGTTGTGGTCGTCGTGGTCGTCGTTGTTGTCATGGTTGTTGTGGTAGAATTTCCACCCTGATTTCCTTGTTGATTGCCGCCACCGGTTCCATTTTGGGCACCGCCACCGTTACCGCCGCCATTTTGACTACCGGACACATATTGGGTTGTGCCACTGGTTTGTTGCCCTTGACGATTGCCATTGCCTGTTCCATCTTGGTTGCCGCCGCCATTTCCATTTCCTTGTTTACTTCCCGGTAGGTAGGTTTCGTTTGTTACTGTTCCTGATTCTGTTGGATGATAAACAATGGTTGTTTGGTCTTCTATTGGCTGACTCGCCTTTAATGCAGTCTGGCTGTAGAATTTAACTTTATATTTACCGCGTTTTTCAACGATGCGATAGGTTACTACACTGTCTTTCTTTACGACCAGATTTTTCTCAATATCAAAGGATTTATCCTCCGCTAAGATTCTGCAACTATACCATTCACCAGTAAGATCTGTGATTTTAACATTTGTTTCTGCGGCCTTATTTTGTCTAACGCCATTCAAAATCACGTAGAACCGTTCTCCCGTGTTTGAGTAAATGGTCATGTCACCGGTTGATTGCGCCATTCCGATAATAGATACGAATAGGATAAATGTTAGAAGTAATAAATGTTTCATGATGTGGTTTTTAATGTAATGAGAATAAAATTAATCTTTTAAACGTTTGATAATAAGTTCGTAGCATTTTCTTTTGCTACATCCGTTATTTTCCCTGCACTCATCATGCCTGCCAGAATGGTGATTCTTTGCTCAGAATCTAATTCTGCTACTTGTGTGACAGTCTTGTCTGAACCACTTTCTTTGTGTACATGCATTTGCTGTCTTCCTTTAGCTGCAACTTGCGGTAAATGTGTAATGGCAATGACCTGAATCTTTTTTCCCATTTCGTGAAATAAGGTAGCCATTTTTCCAGCGACTTCGCCTGATACCCCTGTATCAATTTCATCAAAAATAAGCGTTGGCAAATTTTTACGCTCCGATAAAATCGATAGAAGTGCAAGCATTAGACGCGATAATTCGCCGCCTGAGGCTGTCTTTTTTAAAGGAGAAAATTGGCCTCCCGCATTTGTTTTAAATTGGAATTCAATCTTATCTATTCCGTTTGGTCCAGGTGTGTCAAGCGGTTCAATTTGAATTTTTAATTCTGCATTTTCCATCGCAAGTTGATCCAAAACGGCATCTGCTTTTTTAGTCAATTGAGGTGCCGCTGCTATGCGCTTTTGGCTTATAGTTAATGCAGATTTTTCCAACTGACTTTTAAAGGTTTTGACTTTCTTTTCATAATCCTGTAAATCACTTTCTACGGTAGAAATAGCGTCTAGATCCACATTTAACTTCTCTTGTAGTTCCAATAATTCACCAATTTCTCGAAGATTATGTTTAAAGAGTAGTGCGTTTATTCCTTCAATTTTTTCTTGAATTAAAACTGCTTCTTCTGGATCGATATCGGCGTCAGCATCCAATCGACCAACTTCTGACTCAATATCGTCTAGTTCAATTTTGAGACTTAATAATCTTGCTGAAATGGAGGCAAAATTTTCATCGTATGTTTTGAGCTCGTCGAAACTTTCAATGAGCGTTTTTATGCCAATGGATGGAGAGAAAGAATCGTTTTCAAATACAGATCGGGCAAATGCGAGCGCATTATTGATCTTTTCTGCATTTTCAATACGAGCGGCTTTATTTTCTAAAGTCTGTAAATCTGTATTTTCCAATTTCAAGGTTTCTAACTCTTCAATGAGATAAGCCAAATAATCCTTTTCAATCCTATTTTCTTTCTCTTTGAGTTGGAGCTCAACGTATTTTTGTTTTGCCTCTTGGTAAGACTTATATTCTTTTTGATAGACCTTTACTTCTTCAGCAATACCTGCAAAATGGTCTAATAGTTCAGTTTGAAAACTAGGTCCTAATACATCCAAGGTTTGGTGTTGCGTATGGATCGCAATCAGCTGGTTTCCGAGTTCTTTTAATACAGCAATGGATACAGGTGTGTCATTCACAAAGGCTCTTGATTTGCCGCTAGTGGTAATCTCACGGCGCATGATGCAAACCTGATCATAATCAAGGTCGTTATTTTCAAAGAATCCTTTAATACCCAGTGCGCTAATATCAAAAACAGCTTCTAGGACACATTTTTTTTCAGCTCCTTTAATCACAGACGTGTCTGCTCTTTCTCCCATCAAAAGCGAAAGTGCTTTTAATAAAATCGACTTTCCAGCACCTGTTTCACCGGTCATAGAGGTAAACCCAGACTTGATGTCAAGCGCAACATTGTCAATTAACGCATAATTTGCTATTTCTAGTTGTTTCAGCATAAAAAAGCACTCATTTTTACGACGACAATTTAGAGCCGAATCGCATTATTCAAAAATAATCAAATGGGAGGAGTATAGTGGTAATTTAGTTCAAAATTTCCTGATACCTCGAAGAGTTCGAAGGATCCAATTTTTTAAGAATACTGACAGCAGCGTTCTTTTCTTTCATTTCAGATTGAGAGAAGATATTAATTAGCTCATCCGTTTTGCTGACGAGGAACAGCTGCAAGTTCATGTTTCCTGGTCGTGATCGTTGCACTTTGTCGAGTCCTTGTAAAGCAGAAAGAATCGTTTTTCTAGCCATTCCTTGATCGGCATACATTTGATCCATCCCCGCGCGATGATAGGAATAATAAGCATCCCGCAGCGGACTGAAAACAGGTTGTAGGACATTGTCAACCAGCCAAAAACGATTTCTTTTTTTACCTGCTGAGGCAGACCAGCCTTGATCACCAGAATTTTTAGCATTATTTGCAATCTGCTGTGCTGCCTTAAAATGTTGATCACCGCCTTTTGGTGAGAAAGAATCGTAATCATACCCTAAAATCATATAAGCGTAAAAGGATAAAATGGCAGATAAATTATCTCGATATTGATAATTACTCATAGGTAGAATCGCCGAGTTTCTTAGATAATTAATGGAAAAATCGCCATCAACATGATTGAATACGGTCGAGTTATAACTTGTATTAAAAACAGGGCGAGTGGATTGAATTTGAATCTTACCGCTATAGGTCGTTGTTGCAGGGATATCTGTGATTGTAATTAGGATATTACAATTGATTCGTTCTTCGATTTCAAAAATGTCATTCGTCCATTTAGTCGTATTCATGAAATCATAAATCGCTTGCTCTAGCTCTTTGAAGGTTTCTTTTTCAACCGGACCTACCTGTAGGGCAGGCGTGGTAATGATGCTGACCTGACAGTTTAATTCCTGTGCCGTCATACGACCCACGAACAGCGTAAAGATTAGAAGAAAAGTATACTTAATCATTTAGGTCTGTTTCAATTTCATTCAGGATATCTTCAGCAACATCCGACTTGTTCTTTAACTCAAAATTAATCAAATTATTGTTTGGTTTGATAAAGGTCACCTTGTTGGTTGAATGACCGAATCCAGCTCCTTTGTCATTTAACGAGTTTAAGATAAGTAAATTTAGGTTTTTGCGCGCCAATTTACCTCGACCATTTTCAATTTCATTTTCAGTTTCCAAGGCAAACCCAACCAGATATTGATCCTCTTTTTTGTGGGCTCCCGCCCAAGCGAGAATGTCTGGATTCTTAACAAGTTCAATCGTAATTGCGTCCGTTTTTTTCTTGATTTTTTGATCTGCTGGTTGAGCTGGTCGATAGTCGGCAACAGCAGCTGAAAAAATACCGATTTGGCATTCATTCCAATTCGCTTGAACAGCAGCTAACATTTCGTTGGCGCTATTAATGGGAATTACTTTAATATTAGCTGATGATGTTTTAAAACGAGTTGGGCCGGTCACCAATATGACTTGGGCACCTCGTTTTGCGCAGGCCTCTGCGAGCAATACACCGGTTATTCCGCTAGAATGATTTCCTATAAATCGAACGGGATCAATGGCTTCGTAAGTTGGCCCACCTGTTATGATAATCTGTTTGCCATTTAAGTTAGACTTAGGATTGAAGTGGGCAACGATTTGATCGTGGATCTCCTCGGGTTCTTCCATCCGTCCTTTTCCTTCTAATCCACTGGCTAATTCTCCAGAAGTAGGTTCAATGATATAAACGTCATGTTCATTCAGCTTAGCGAGATTTTCCTGCGTGCTAAAATGAGCAAACATATCAAGATCCATGGCTGGAGCGATCCACACGGGGCATTTTGCACTCAAGTAGGTTGCGAGTAATAAATTATCACAATTACCATTAACTAATTTGGAAAGTGTATTGGCTGAGCAGGGAGCGATTAACATCAAGTCTGCCCAAATTCCCCAATCGACATGATTTTCCCATTCTCCACTTTCTTCATCTTTGATGAATTCAATGGCGACAGGTTTTTTCGATAAGGTAGATAAGGTTAAAGGGGTAATAAAATCACATGCTGATTCGGTCATAATTACTTTGACCTCCGCATTTGACTTGATAAGTGCTCTGACAATATGGGCCGCTTTGTACGCAGCTATACTTCCGGTGACACCCAGTAAGATTTTTTTACCGGATAACATGGGATTTAATCTTCTTCAACTTCTTTAGAAGTATCTCTCACGTATACTTTGCCTTCAAGATATTCTTGAATAGCAATCGCCACAGGTTTTGGTAAACTTTCGTAGAACTTTGAGATTTCAATCTGCTCGCGGTTTTCAAAAATTTCTTCCAAATTATCTGTAGTTGAGGCAAATTCAGCTAGCTTGCTAGTTAATTCCTCACGCATCTCACTGCCGATCTGGTCTGAACGCTTTGAAATAGCGATAAGTGATTGATAGATGTTTCCCGACTTATCTGAAAGGTTCTCTAAATCACGCGTAACCGTTGTGCGATCTGCATTTGTGTTTTTGTAATTGATGCTCATATCCTCCGATTTTCCTTCTGTTATTTTTTGATTCCCTCAATCTCAGTTTCGGTTCGCTTCTTAATAGATTCAAGCTCCCGCAGCTTTTTAGATTCAGGAAATTCGCCCACAAAGGTACGATAACTTTTTATAGTATTGTTCAGTCGATCTAATTTTTTCTCGTCTACACTATTAATTGCCAACTCAAAATTGCTTTTAACAAGCAAATACATGATCTCTTCTTTATAAACAGACTCAGGATATTTTAATAAAGTTTGCTCCAATGCGACCACAGCCGATTTATAAAACTCTGTTTGATAAAAGAGACGTGCATATTCAAATTGCTTTAATTCCAACTTCGAACGAAGTTTGTCCATGATTTGGTTGCAGGTGTCAATTCGTGAACTGTTTGGGTATTGATCAATAAAGATTTGTAACTGATCTAAGGCATTATAAGTCTCGGTTTGGTCCAGACTATATTCGGGAGAATTTGATACCGAACAAAGAGAACTTAAGAAAAGTGCCTCTTCGGTGTGTTTGCTTGTAGGGTATCTTCTAATAAATCGCTTGAAATAATAACCAGCTAAATAAAAATCGCCTAATTCATAATTCGCCAAGCAATACTTAAAATAAAGATCTTCACCCTCGCTGGTGAATTTATAGTGATTCATGACATCTTCAAACAGAGTAATCGCTTTAATGTAGTCACCTTCCTCATAATACTTCATTCCAGCTTCCTTCTTTTCTGCGGGAGTTGCAGTAGACTTTTGTTTGGTCAGATGATAATAGTCTGAACAGCCTGCCAGTGTCAGTAATACAGCTATAACTGGATAAAGAAGTAGTTTACTTTTGATCATTCGATTCAATTTATGAGAGAACAAAGATAGAATTTGATTTGTTAATGAATGTGAAAATTAGTGAGGTAAACGATAAAATGTGAATAAAATTTCGTGATTAATTGGGTTAATCTGAAATTTCGCTATAATTTCGCACCATAATTGATCCCATAAATTTGGGAGGAAAATTAAGATATGGCTTTAGATATATTTGAGAAAATTAAGGCAAACAGAGGACCAATTGGTCAGCATGCCAAAGGAGTGCACGGGTATTTTACCTTTCCAAAATTGGAAGGTGAGATTGGAAACAAAATGATTTTCAGAGGGAAAGAATGCCTGGTATGGAGTGTAAACAACTATTTAGGTTTGGGAAATGACCCAGAAGTTAGAAAAGCAGATGCTGAAGCAGCTGCTGACTGGGGATTGGCTTATCCGATGGGTTCTAGAATGATGACCGGACAGACGTCAGAGCATGAAGCACTGGAAGCTGAATTGTCGGATTTTATGCAAAAAGAAGATTCCATTCTTTTGAACTTCGGTTATCAAGGAATGCTCTCGGCAATCGATTGTTTGGTTGATCGTAAAGATGTGATTGTATACGATAGTGAATCGCATGCATGTATTATTGATGGTGTTCGCTTGCATGCTGGTAAACGTTTTGTGTTCCAACACAACGATATGGAAAGTTTTGCAAAACAAATGACAAGAGCAACTGCACTTGCCGAACAAACTGGAGGAGGGATCATGGTGATCACTGAAGGTGTTTTCGGAATGGCAGGAGATCAAGGTTGTTTGAAAGAGATTGTTGAGTTCAGAAAAAATGGAACATTCAACTTCCGTTTATTTGTTGATGATGCACACGGTTTTGGTACATTAGGTGAAACGGGTATGGGAACTGGAGAGCACCAAGGTGTTCAAGATGAGATTGATGTTTATTTTGGAACCTTTGCAAAGTCAATGGCTTCAATCGGAGCATTTATTTCTTCTACGGAAGATGTGGTTGAATTCATGCGTTATAACATGCGTTCACAGATGTTCGCGAAGTCTTTACCAATGCATTTGGTAGTTGGAGCAAGAATAAGATTGGAATTGTTGCGTACGCAACCTAAACACAAAGAAAATCTTTGGAAAGTGGCTTCGGCGCTTCAAAAAGGATTGAAAGAATCTGGTTTTAATATCGGAAGAACAAACTCTGCTGTTACTCCTGTTTTCTTAGAGGGTACGTTGGCAGAAGCAACGAATATTACATTCGATTTAAGAGAGAATTATAATATTTTCTGTTCGATCGTTGTTTATCCTGTTGTTCCTAAAGATGTGATTATGTTACGCTTGATTCCAACAGCTGCACATACGCTAGAGGACGTTACGTATACAATCGAAACATTCAAGACAGTTCAAAAAGGACTGAAAGATGGAAAATACAAGGCTGAAGATTTAGCGAAAGTTGAAACGGATAGCTAATTGAATTGATTACAATAGAAAAAACCCTGCTTCGTCATTAACGAAAGCAGGGTTTTCTTTTTTATAACGTTTTGGACTACTTCATTTCTGAAGCCACTCTACCTAAAGCAATAAATTCTTTTGCTTCATGAAATCCTAATTTTTTATGGACGACTTCCTCTTTCCCGTTAATGAAATACAACGTGGGATAAGCCTGTAAACCAAATTTGCGTGACAAGCGTGGTCCATCTGTACCTTTCTCCATGTCCATTTTAAAGTTGATGAAGTGTTGATTGTAAAAAGCACCTACGTCCGGGTCAGTAAAAGTCTTTTTTGCCATATACTTGCAAGGTCCGCACCAAGCAGCATAAGCATCTAAAAAAATCAACTTATTATCCTCCTCAGCTTTTTTGAGTGCCTCACTCCACGTACCATGAAAGAATTCAATACCTTCTTCTTCAGATTTCTCTGTAAAGTATTTTGATACCGTCTTTTCTCCTGCCATTTTTAAAACAGCTGCATGCCCTACATTCATCTGCACACCTAAAACCAACACTAGCCCCAATATTTTCTTCATTATCTTTATTCTTTTTGTTTCTTCTATAATGTAAATTTAATTATTGGTTAACTTCATGCAAAATTTATTCCATTGCAAGAACGGATTCCCAACATCATCATTACCGACGGTGTCAATCAAGATACCTTACAGGATTTATATGCCTTTTATGATGAATGGACAAATGATAAAGACCAAATCTCAGTTCAAACATCAGGATCAACTGGTGCCCCAAAAACGGTTTTTTTGGATAAGGAAAAAGTGAAGGCTTCTGCTAAAGCAACGGGTGCGTTTTTTGACTTTGAAGCAGGGCAGAAAGTGGCCCTATGCCTATCAACCAAGCATATCGCAGGTAAATTAATGGTTGTTCGAGCACTTTTGCATAACATGGCCATTATTGTTTTGCCTACAGCTAGGAATCCTCTTTTAAGTCTGGAGAATAGCGGGTCAGTGAAAAATGAGATCATTCATTTTGCAGCTTTTGTGCCCTATCAGGTTGAAGCTATCCTAGAAAATCCAATTACCCGAAACTTATATCAAAAGATTTATAGTGTCATTATTGGAGGTGCGCCTATCAATTCAGGTTTAGAAAAAGATTTATTGGAACTAGACAATCAGAACTTTGCAACGTTCGGAATGACAGAGACCATTACGCATTTTGCCCTTAGAAATTTAAATCATCAGGATGCTACTTATGCCTGTTTGCCAGGTTTTGAAATTGAAATGGACGAACGGGGGTGTTTGGTGATTAAAGAAAATCAAATTACCGATCGACTCGTGACCAATGATTTGATTCGGTTGATTGATGCAAGTCATTTTGAATGGTTAGGGCGGGCGGATTTTGTGGTGAATTCTGCAGGATATAAAATTTCTCCCGAGCAAATCGAGCGGAAAATAGCAGCTAAATTCAACAATCGCGCCTATTTTTTATTTGGTGTACCCGATTCAAAATGGGGACAAAGTCTGATCCTATTTATTGAGGGCCCAACTTCTGAGGAATTTATTTTCTCTAAAGAACAGTGGATCTCAGTTGGACTCACGAATTATCAAATGCCAAAAGAAACCTATTTTGTACGCCAGTTTGATCGAACCGCAACCGATAAAATCATCCGCAAAGATTACAGAGATTAATCAATCTTTTCGAATATACATCATCAGCACGAGGTCATAGCTAAAATGACCGGCAATGGCATGCCATAAACTAAAGTCGCGTGCAGCCCATCCTAAAAATGCGATATATAGGGTCAATAGCACAGCAAAGACATTTTTTTTCATGTCTTTTATTGAAAAATAGGTGTGAATCGCAACAAATACGAAGGCCGTTAGCCAAATTCCTAAATAGGGTTGTAAAGCACCTCTAAAAAATACTTCCTCACCAAAACCAGCACAAAAAGAGAGGAAGAAGGCGTGCCAAACGGTGATCTTATACCGCTGAAGGATATGCTTATAATCACGCATGGACTTTTCAAAATAAGTCAACTCACTCAGCCAAATAACGGCAAGTCCAAAGAGGATTCCAGCGGACAAAAAAGCGGGGATCGTCCAAATATCATCTTGTTCTATATTGAACATGTTCCAGAAGTCGTCTCCGGTTATCCATAGAAGAAGATAACCCAATAAAGGGAAGATGATCAGCGTAGCTAAGCCCAAAAACCATAATGAAGAAAAAAGATGACGCACGCTCCGTTTTTCTGCAAAGAAACGAATAATCAATTAGATCATC
>JAURQI010000153.1 GCA_030836155.1 Crocinitomix sp. | reverse complement strand
GCATTGTTTTGTTTGGTTGAAGTAGATGATTTTTCTTGATGGAAGTGCCAAACTAAAATTTGTCTGTAAAAAAGCGATAGATAATGATCATCGAAATAATACAGTTCCTTAAATTTTTGTTGTTCTTCAGGGTATTTTGATAGCTCAAAAATGGCACAAAGCGCTTTTTTAGATAGACTCAGCGCTTCATCGAGTTTCTGTTCATGAAGAGCAATTCTACTTTTAGAGTGAAACCAGATGGTATGATGGGTGTCAATTTTATGCTTTTTAGATTCAAGTAATGCTTTTGCCTCTTCAAAGAGGCTATCATTAATCAGCCTATGTGCTTTATACAGTGGATTAGTAAATGTTCTCCAGTGCTGTGCCTGGATATTAAAAACGGTGGACAGATTAATAAGAAGGCAGAGTCCAATAGTTCTTAATATCTGGTGGTATCTCATGTGCGTGGTAGATTTTATAAACAGACTCTTCTTTGCCTTTAATGTACGATAAGTCCAATCAAATTAAAAATCTACGATATTCTCACAGTCGTTCGACGAGAAATGGAATTTCAAAGATGTATCGGCTTCGTCTACTTCAATGGTTTAACGTATAGGATATCCGATTCTAAAAGATTGGAATTATTTCCCTCCGCATCAACGATACGAATAGCCCAACGATGTACGGTATAGTTCATTAAAGCCTTGGTTTTAATCTGCTTTAAAGAAGGAGCGAATTTCCCGATTTCATAATAGGGTGAGTCACCTTCTTTTTTGAATAATCTTATTTTCTCTGTGTTGGCTGGTAAGCCGTTCCAATTAATATTGTAAATGCTTCCATCGGCAGTTTCTTTAATTCTGTTGAGTTGAATTTTTGCCTTGCTAATATTTATGATCTTTGGGAATGGTTTCTTACTTGCCGTCACCTGGCTTATAGAGTGATTACCTGCATCATCCATGGTTTGTATGATGTATGAATAACGATGTTTATGACTCACCGTGCTATCCATAATCTGCGATTGAAGCGCAAGCATGATCCAATCTGAGGTATCCCGCTGATCCGTGATTCGTTTATAACGCATGGAAGTTGCGTCTTCATCTTTTGGGAGATTTAGGCTTATTTGCAAGTTGCCCTGGTTGGTAGGTTGAATTGCTGTGATCATGGGGAATGCCGGTGGGATTTTATCTGGCAACGTGATTTTTAGTGGCTCAGAGTAATCTCCAATATTCCCTTTTAAATCTTGACTTCGAACAAAGTAATAATAGGTTCCTTTTACCGCCCTTAAAGGGATTTTCTCAAGATAACTTGTATCGACTTGTGGCTCATTCGTTAGGTTAATGGGCACTTCATTGGGGGATGAAGACATTCCAATTTTATAACCACGGATGTCCTCAATATTACTTTTATTCCAAAGGATTTCAATCAATCCGCTGGTGTCAATTTCTGCACGGATGATCTTAGGTGGAGCAGGTGCTACACTATCAAATGTGATTACTTTCCGGGAAAAGGGTATTTCGGTATTGCCCGCCGTATCGATTGCAACAACCCAATAATAGTTGTTTTTAATATTGCTCGCAGATGTATGAGTCCACGTATTTTCGTTGGCGTTTAGCGTAGCTAACTTTTCTGTGGGTTTATTCTCACTGCTTCCATAAAGAATGTCAATTCTGTCTCGATCGCCGTCTAAGGGGTTGGTCCACTTTAAGGTCACCTGATATTCACCACGTGAGCTGGTTTCGACTTCTTGAATACGTTGAGGCGGAGTTCTATCTCGGCCATAAGAATTGATCCAATCGGAATAGATGGTGCTATCTCCAAAAACATCAAAGCCAGCAATACGATATCGTTTTACGACGTAATTTTTCTCAACAGGGATATCGTAATAGATATCATTACTTACGCTATCAACGGTGGCATTGACATATGGTTTGTTCGTTATGAATTTGAGGTTCTTTCCATTTAAGTCTGATTCTTGGATATGATAGGCAATGAGGTCTTTATCTTTAGGCCAATAAAGCCTGACGGCTTTTTCTCTTCCTTCGGCATCAATGAATGGACGTTCCGTATTTAAATTTTCTGAAATGTATGTTGCTGAGACAAAGTTGGTATCATTTTCAACATAAGGGCTAGAGTGCAACAAGCTAGCTTTAATCACATAGGCAGTGTCATCACTGAGTTCAAGTGTTACACCCGTTCTGGCTTTTTCGGCGGCATCCCAAGAAAAGGCGGTGGCCATAAAATAGGTGAGGTACGTATTTTCTTGGACCTTTTTAGCGTTGGTTAGTTGTTCAGCTGTACTCGCGCCGTAAAGTTTGGGTTTTGCAAATAATTGTTGAGCTACGGCCGCAAGTTGTGGGGTCATTTTGAAAGATTTCCATTCGCTCCTAGTAAACGTATCTAATGCGAGCGTTCGTTTATTTACATTATTTAACACCTTTCCATCTGTTGCAAAGGGCGTGATTTCTATTTTTATTCCGGATAGTCCAATGGCTTTAGACTCAAAATAATCCTTAGGAATAATTCTCATTCGACATTCGTTATCACCTGTTTTTTTGAATTTTAAAATGGGCGAAAAATCTCCCTGCGACTTTAAAGAAGATACGGAGGTGAATAAAATGGTAATTAGTATGAAAGGTATAAGGCGGTTCATCTGATTTATCTATGGTTAAATTATGGACGAAATCTTCGGTTGTTCCTCCAATTATTTTGATTTCTATTCCTTGGGTTAAAGCCTCCAGAATTTTGATTCATAACTTCTTGCATGCTAGCAGTAGGTACATTCTTGATAATGATGCTGAAAGATTCAACGGCATTAGTGGCATTTGAAAACAACGCCTGGTATTGAGACTCTACTCGATAAGCATTGATACCCCAACCCTCATCGCGTGCCAATGATCGATCTAAATCGTTCATAGAAGCTAATCGGTATAAAGTAGACGATGTTTCACTATCTATTCGGTCGTATTGAACAGCATCATCAGGGTTATTATCAATTTGTGTACGGACTTGTAAGCTGGTTAAACTATATGCTGGGTATGAACGTGATATGACATTGGATATCACATTTTGAATTGCAGCAATATCCTGATCGATTTTATGAAACTTAGAAGCTTCACCCACAGGTGTTTGTAATATGGTAAAACGTTGTTTATGCACCGTATTCCAATATTCCGTGTTATTAGGGTTTGGTCTCACAATGCTGGAATAAGAATTTCCAGGGATGAGGGTCTCTCGGGTGTTTATTTGGTTTACAGTAAACCGACCGTAATTATAATGTTGGAAGTTTCTATTTTGGAAATGTGCAGGCCGCAGGATTCTACGTTGAATTAATCGATTCACATCATCGTAAAAAGTCTGAAGGCGACGGTAATATGCATTTTGACTGGTCATCCCCAATTGGAATGTAGGTCGATTGGCATTGGAAACGAAATCATTGAGACAAAGCTTTTCATTGTCTCGGAGTTGAATAATACACGGAATGGACTTGTT
>JAURQI010000152.1 GCA_030836155.1 Crocinitomix sp. | reverse complement strand
TAAGTGCTATTGCATCTGGAGGAAACGGCAATTTAATCGCTGAATTTTTGAAAAAACCATCTGTAGCACTTGCCATTGATGCGCCATTTTTTATACCTACGGTTAAAGCTTCTTTCAATCCCTGAATGACTTCACCGTTCGTCAATGAAGGCGCAGGTGTACCGCCACTTCCATTTGTAGAAACCACCTCTGATGCTACATCTTCTAAAATGTCACAACGCGTAAATAAGAATAAAGAAAAAATACCGATTATAATGCTAATTTTTTTCATGATAAATCCAGTTAGTTATTTGGTCAAACTTATTAATTATTTCTTTATGTTTATCAAAAAGAATACCACGAATCAAAAATACAGCAGACAAGCACACTAAATGAACGCCATAATTGTAACCATTGGAGACGAAATTCTCGTCGGACAAACCGTTGACACGAACTCCGCTCACATTGCAAAAGAACTAAACAAACTTGGAATAGCTATAGACGAGATTTTAAGTATTTCAGATACCGAAGAACACATAAAACAAGCGCTAAACCAATACGTTGGTCGAGCTGACTTCGTATTTCTAACAGGAGGTATAGGTCCCACCAATGATGACATTACTAAACATGTTTTGACTGAATACTTCAATGACAAACTGGTGATCTATCCAGAAATATTGGACAAAATAAAAAACTTCTTCGAGCGCTTTAATAAACCTTTTTTAGAAGTAAACCGTCTACAGGCATTGCTGCCAGAAAACGCACGGATAATTGAAAACACAAGAGGAACGGCAAGCGGAATGTGGTTCAAAAAAGGGAAATCAAATATTTTCTCCATGCCAGGTGTCCCTTATGAAATGAAAGGTTTGCTCGATGATTTTTTAGCAGAATTGGTAAAAGAATATCCACTTGGTAACTTGTATCATAATACGGTGCGTGTAACAGGCATTGGAGAGTCTTATTTGGCTGAGCAGTTAAAAGAATGGGAGCAAAAGATCCTTAATAAAAACATTAGCGTTTCTTACCTTCCTTCAGTAGGAGAATTAAAGATTAGGCTAACAGGTAAGTTAGATCAGAAAGAATTTATAGATCAAAACATTGATTATCTGCTAACCGAAAAGAGAAAATACGTCTACGGTCGTGAACATGAATCAATCGTTAGGGTAATTGGAGACATTCTAATTGAGCGAAACTTAACGCTTGGTACAGTTGAAAGTTGCACTGGGGGCAGTATAGCTAAACAAATAGTATCCATGTCCGGTTCTTCTGAATTTTATAATGGCTCTATTGTCTCCTATACGAATGAATTAAAAGCGAATTTAGTCGGTGTAAAGCAAGAAACGCTGGATGCAAATGGAGCTGTTTCAGAACAAGTTGTCAGGGAAATGGCCATCAATGGCGCAAAAATTCTGGGCACCGATTATTGCATTAGTGTTTCTGGTATAGCTGGCCCAAGTGGCGGGAGTGATGCAAAGCCCGTTGGGACGGTTTGGATTGGTTTAACCTGTCCAGAAGGAACTTATGCGAAAAAATTCAGCTTTGGTTATAATCGTAAACGCAATATCCAGGCATCCGTTTATGCGGGTTTAAATTTCTTGAGGTTATCCTTAATCGAAGAAATAAACCTGTAAGATGATTCGTTCATTTTCAGCTCAGAAAAACAAGGAACAAAATTCAAGAGTGAAACGGGATCAAAAAAATGAATTATTTTTGCTCTAATATTTGTAAAACCAGAAAATAGTTAGTTACTTTGCACCCGCCTTAACCTTTGGTGAAGGCATTTTGTATTGAAAATAGCGCATTAAAACAAAGAAAATGTCAAGAGTTTGTCAATTAACAGGTAAGAAAGTGATGAGTGGAAATAATGTTTCACACTCGAACAGAAAGACGAAGCGTAAGTTTCTTCCGAACCTGATCACTAAGAAATTTTACATTCCGGAAGAAGACCGTCATGTAACATTGAAAATTAGCACCTCAGCTTTGAGAACAATCAACAAGATTGGCATTAGTGCTGCTATGAAAAAAGCGAAAGCTAAAGGTTATTTAAAATAAGCTGAAAAAAATCATCAAAGATGGCGAAGAAAGGAAATAGAGTTCAGGTAATTTTGGAGTGTACAGAGCACAAAGAATCAGGAATGCCTGGTACGTCTCGGTACATAACAACGAAAAACAGAAAAAACACGCCGGATCGTATGGAATTGAAAAAATTCAATCCGATCTTAAAGCGTATGACTGTTCACAAAGAAATTAAGTAATAAACTGATTGACATCTGAAGTCTAAACTTCAAAATCAGCATTAAAAAATTATACGATGGCTAAGAAAACAGTAGCAACTTTACAGACTGGTGGAGGAAAAGAGCATACAAAGTGCATCAAAATGATCAAGAACGAAAAAACAGGTTCTTATTCATTCAAGACAGAAATCGTTCATAACGATACGATAAAAGATTGGTTCGCTAAAAGCTAATCAAACTTGCTGCACAAAATGAATTATATAGCTTCTTCCATTTCGGGAGGAGCTTTTCTTATATTTGACTATGGGATTATTTAACTTCTTTTCAAAAGAAAAAAAAGAGAGCCTGGACAAAGGCTTAGAAAAAACGAAACAAAGTTTTTTATCAAAGCTGACGCGAACCGTAGTTGGAAAGTCAAAAGTGGATGATGAAGTTCTGGACGAACTAGAAGAAGTGCTGATCACATCCGATGTTGGCGTTGAAACTACCTTAAAAATTATCGAAAGAATTGAGGCACGTGTTTCTAAAGATAAATATGTAGGGACAGATGAATTAAATGGTATCCTCAAAGAAGAAATAGCAAACCTACTTGAAGAAAATAACTCAAACGATATAGAACAATTCACTTTTCCTCAAACGGATGGTGAGCCATATGTCATTATGGTTGTTGGAGTTAATGGTGTTGGGAAAACAACGACTATTGGTAAACTCGCAAATCAATTTAAACAGGCTGGAAAAAGTGTTGTCCTAGGGGCAGCTGATACATTTCGTGCCGCCGCTGTGGATCAATTAATTATTTGGTCAGAGCGTGTAGGCGTTCCAATTGTTCAGCAAGGTATGGGAGCGGATCCTGCTTCTGTTGCTTTTGATACATTGCAGTCGGCGAAAGCTCAAGGCGCTGATGTTGTTATTATTGACACCGCTGGCAGATTGCATAATAAAGTCAATCTCATGAATGAGCTTTCCAAAATCAAAAAGGTCATGAGTAAAGTGATTCCAGATGCGCCGCACGAAATCCTATTAGTGCTTGACGGATCAACGGGTCAAAACGCTTTTGAGCAAGCAAAACAGTTCTCACTTGCCACAGAAATTAACGCCATGGCGATCACTAAGCTGGATGGTACTGCAAAAGGTGGTGTCGTTATTGGAATCTCAGATCAAATGAAAGTTCCTGTTAAATACATTGGCGTTGGCGAAGGTATTGATGATTTACAAGTTTTCAATAAAACGGCATTCGTTGATTCGCTATTCAACTAACTACTTGGTATGAGGTGGGGATTGGTCGTTATGTTTTTATTTTTTGCTTTTGCGGGGCATGCTCAAGAAAATTTGAAATGCAGTGACCAAATCAAAACCGGTCAATTCTACACGATTTCCGGATCTGATACTTGTTTTATTCGACGCACAAATGATCGGCAATATGAACTTTGCGGATCAGATACAACTGAAGCTATTTACATTGTGGTTTGGCTTAAACCAAAAAAGTACATTCTTCGCGATATTAATTACAACCCTTCAACTGCCCAACGTGTTATGAACCAAGATGCGGTTATGACCATTTTAGAGGTTGAAGAAGATTACTATAAAGTCCATTTTAAACGAAAAGGACAACGTAAAAAATTCTTTAAAATATATTGCGCTTAAATTATTAGCACTTATGAAAACTAAAACGCTAAAGAAAAACAAAGTAAACGTTGTCACCTTGGGTTGCTCAAAAAACCTGTTTGACTCTGAAGTCATGATGGCTCAACTAAAGGCTAATAAATTTGAAGTGGAACACGAGGCTCAGCAGGATGACTCTGAAATCGTTATCATCAATACATGTGGTTTTATAGACAATGCTAAACAAGAATCAATCGACACGATTTTGCGCTATGCAGATGCCAAGTCTGAAGGTCTCGTTGACAAAGTCTATGTGACCGGTTGTTTATCCGAACGGTACAAGGATGATCTAAAAAATGAAATCCCAGAAGTGGATGGCTATTTTGGAACACGTGACCTTCCGCGTTTGTTAAAAACATTGAAAGCAGATTATAAAAAGGAATTAATTGGTGAACGCCTTTTGACAACACCTTCACATTTTGCCTATTTTAAAATTGCTGAAGGCTGTGATCGCCCTTGTGCTTTTTGTGCGATTCCATTAATGAGAGGGAAGCATGTTTCAACGCCTATTGAACAATTGGTAAACAACGCAAAATCTTTAGCGGACAAAGGTGTTAAGGAATTAATGTTGATTGCTCAAGATTTAACCTATTACGGTCTTGATATTTATAAAAAACGAAACTTAGCCGAATTATTAGACAAACTAGCCGATGTGAATGGAATTGATTGGATCCGTTTACATTATGCTTTCCCTTCTGGTTTCCCGATGGACATCCTAGATGTGATGAAAGAAAGAGATAATGTCTGTAATTATTTGGACATGCCTTTGCAACATGGCTCGACGAAAATGCTAAAGGCGATGAAACGCGGCATCACAAGAGAGAAAACAGAAGATCTTGTTCACAAAATCAGAGAAAAAGTTCCTGGAATTGCATTGCGTACTACGCTGATTTCAGGTTTTCCAGGTGAAACAGAAGCGGATTTTCAAGAGATGTATGATTGGGTCGAGCGCACGCGCTTTGAGCGTTTAGGAATCTTCACTTATTCACATGAGGAGAATACAAGCGCATATGCATTGGAAGATGACGTACCTGCCGAGATCAAACAAATTCGGGCTGATCAAATCATGGAATTGCAATCAGGTATTTCACATGAATTGAATCAACAAAAAATTGGACAAACTTACAAAGTCTTATTTGACAAAGCCGAGGGAGACTATTTCATTGGTCGTACCGAATTTGATTCACCCGAAGTTGATAATGAAGTACTCGTGAAAATTAACGAAGCTAATCATGTCAGAATTGGAGATTTTGCTAATGTGAAAATCACCTCTGCAGATCATTATGATCTCTATGGAAACGTCATCACTAAATAACTGGAAACTGCTCACAGAATTGACTCACGGGGACTTGCAAAGTTATAGCCATTCCCTTAATCACAGTAAGGAAGTACGCCATCATAACCGCTCCCAGCTCGCATCCAGCTGAGCCTAACAAACCGTCACTCTACCTCTCTAGCTTTTCTCGCACTCACTCTCATTTCCCTTCTTCTTCCTCGTCTTCTGTCACATCTTCATAATCAACGAAATCCTCACGCTGTTCTTGCTTTTGACGAAACTGTTCAAAGGGATTAGTTCCTGGCTGACCAAAAACCCCGGTTGGACCAGGTTGATTGATCGGTTGTCCCGTTAACAAGCTTCCTATTACACGGGCACCTCTAAAGATAATATTGACCAAAACAAAGAACCCTATGATTGCGAATATCCATCCAAAAACGGGGGTATTGTATATACTGACAATTGATTCTGTAAACCAATTCACAACCCCGTTATCTACCATAGCCGGATACTGAATACAGAATATAAAATAAATCAAAGATCCACTCAATAAATAACGCTCTACTTTAGGATCTATCGATACGGTGAATCGACCCGCAATGGGATGATTAGATATCATATTCAGCATAGCTCTTTTTTGGAGCTTACCCATGAGATACAAACCTAAAACAATTACACCCAAAACAAGATTTGTCCAACCAGCCTCACCGTCTTTACCATCAAACCCGTTCTGATATTTGATGATATAGTTAGCGGTTACTGATACAAGCAGAAAATACTTGATAATTCTAAAAGCATAATCCTGAATTTGTCGAGCTCTCGATCCTTGCGCTGAGTCAGATACGAATCCTCTCAAAAAATTGACCCCTAGCATTATCAATCCCCACAAAAATGCGAATATCGAAAAAGCAACACCTAGACCAAAAATAAAATTTAATATTTCCATAATTATTTGTTCAGCTAATTACGAGCAAGCACCGTGCAAATATAGCGATTGCTGACAGGTTGACTGTTTTAACTATTTTATGCTTTTTTCAATTATACATTAACGCCAAAAAGTCGGAATTTACGCGAATTAGAGCTTTGTCTTTACTTTTGCCCATGGTTTTATATGCCAATTCGTATAACCCGTCGCTACATGATTGCGATCAGTATCGTATAGCATGATCTCACATTTGACCAAAACCGATTCACTCGTTTCTAAAGGCTTTTTAATGACAGCAGCGATCCACTCATCTGCGGCTTCAAACTCGGCAGTGATTGCCGTCTTAGCCTGGTAGTGATAAACCATCTCTAAAGACTCCATGATCAAACGATATTTCCTTGGACCTAATTGAGTCAACAACTGAAAACCAGATGCAAATTCGGCCGCTGTTGCCATACCACATGCATGAATTCCTTTAATATGATTCATATTCTTTCGCTTTAAGGGAATAATCGTTTTTACACTATTATCATTTAATTCGAGAATTTTAATGCCGTGTGGTTTGTTAAAAGGAATCATTCGAAACAAACCAAAATTTAGTTTCCATAAGCCAAACTTCGATTCTTTTGCGTCTTTAATGTACTTTTCAAAATTCATGTAAATCCATTATCAAGGGTGAATACCGGAATTCCCAAATTTCGACATTCTTCTTCACAAAACAATATTATCTTTGCGTCAAAGCATAAAAAGCAAATTCATGAGAAAATTTATTCTGTTAATTATTTTGATCTTTTCAATTCAATTTGGAGCCAGAGCGGTTGAGGGAATGTGGATCCCGTCACTTATTGAAATGTTTCATTCGGACATGAAAACCTATGGACTAAACCTTAGTCCAGAAGAAATTTACGCAACCAATCAAGCGAGTTTAAAAGATGCTATCGTGCAGTTCAATGGTGGATGTACAGCAGAAATTGTCTCGGAACAAGGTTTATTATTAACCAATCACCATTGTGGTTTCGGAGCTATACAGTCCCACTCCTCTGTTGAGCATGACTATCTGAAGGATGGATTTTGGGCTAAAAACAAAAAAGAAGAATTAGCCTGTCCAGGCATGTATGTTACTTTCGTGAAGGAAATCAAGGATGTAACTTATATGATTTTATCCGGAAATGGAGATGAAACAGCTCAACAAATCCAAGAGCGCATCGCAGAAATCGAAAAGAAAAATTCAGAAGGCAATAAAAAAGCTGTGGTAAAGCCGTTTAACCTTGGTAATCAATATTTCATGTTAGTGACAGAAGACTATAATGATATCCGTCTTGTCGGTGCACCACCATCTGCCATTGGAAAATTTGGAGGAGATACAGATAACTGGGTTTGGCCGCGTCATACGGGCGACTTCTCCGTTTTTAGAATTTACGCAAATGAGAGCAATGAATCAGCCGCTTTTGCAGAAACAAATAAACCTTACCGTCCACTTAAATCGTTACCGATTAGTCTTAAACCAAAAAGATCAGGTGACTTCACTATGGTATATGGATTTCCAGGAAGTACTGATCAACACTATGTTTCTGGGAAATTAGACTTTATTCTTAACAAGGAACGTCCTGCGCGTATTGAGATGCGTCAGAAAACAATTGATATTTTAAAACCCGCCATGGCAGGTAGTGACCAAGTTCGTATTCAATACGCATCAAAACAAGCACGTATCGCTAATGCTTGGAAAAAATGGATTGGTCAGATTGGAGGATTACGCGAATTAGGTGCTGTTGACAAGAAAAAGGCTTTTGAAGAGGAATATCGGGCCATTGCAGCAGAAAGAACGGAGTGGAAAGATGAATATTATCCGCTAATCGATGACATGAACAAACTCCAGGAAGAATATGGCAAATATGAATTTGCACATTCCATGTTTATTGAATACTTCTATGTTGGACCTGAGTTTATTCGCTATGCTATGAACTTTGCTCTAATCGCTAATTCTTATGAAAAACTAGAGGCTGAAGGGAAATTAGATAGTGAAATTGAAAGTTTAAAAAAGAAAGTAAAAGGTTTTTTCAAAAACTATAATAAAGACGTTGATCGTCAAATATATTGGGCTCTATCACCTACCTACGCTTCTTATGTTGACGCGGACCTATTACCGGTCGATTTTGCTGTATCATGGGAAAGAAAAGGTGAACGAATTTTTGAAAAGTCAGCACTTTTAAATCAAGAAAAAGTGAACGGATTGCTTGAAGGCAGCGCTAAAAAATTGGTAAAAAAGATCAAGAAAGACCCTGCTTACGTTTTTGCAATGGATGTTTATAAAGCATACTTCACAAATGTGAGTTCACAGTATCAAGAGTATGCTGTCAAAGAGAAAGCGATGATGCAAAAATATGTCGAGGGCATGATGCGAATGTTCCCAGAAAAGAAAATGTGGGCAGACGCCAACTCAACCTTGCGAATTGCATACGGTAAAATTGATGGCTCGGCACCTTATGATGGAATGAAATATGAGCATTTCACAACCATTGATGGAATTATGCAAAAGTACGCTACTGGTAATCCTGATTTTGAATTAACACCTCGCTTTATTGAACTTTTCAATAAGGGTGATTGGGGCCGATATGATCAGGATAGTGAACTTTGGGTTTGTTTTACGGCATCTAACCATACTACCGGTGGTAACTCTGGAAGCCCGGTTATTGATGCCAATGGTCACCTCATGGGAATCAATTTTGACAGAAGCTGGGAAAGTACAATGAGTGACTTTATGTTTGATGAGTCACGTTGTCGTAACATCGTCGTTGACATCCGTTATGTTCTTTGGGTCATTGAAATGTATGGAGACGCTGGTCACCTCATTGATGAAATGACGTTGATCAAGTAGTTATGACTAAATGGGGCATCGTTTTATTAATTTCAGGACTGGCATTCGCTGTCGCTTGTAATAAAACGACACCAGCCCCCTTACCGGCTGCAAATTTTTATGTTGATAATAATGGTTGTTTAGCTCCCTGTTACGTTTATTTTTACAGTAGTTCAACCAATGCGCAAACATTGGAATGGCGCTTTGGTAACGGGTTGTCATCAAATGAAGCAATAGACTCCAGTCAGTATTCAGAATCAGGTCCATACGAAGTTTGGCTTGTCGCTGTTAACACAGATGGCGTAAGAGATTCTGTAAGAAAAATCATTTGGATCGATTAATTCGTAAGTATCTAAACAAATAGCCGTCAAAGCGGATATGGAAAATTACACGAACCTCATCAATACACTTTTATCAGAAGATAAAACAACAGGAGATAATCATAGTGAAGCAATGATTCACTATACAAAAATGAATGTGAAACGATTAAATCGCTGGATGTCAAAAGGTGTTTTAATCCCAGAAGCGGTATCCATTCTAAAAGAAATTAAAGAACCTCAACAATGGATTGTTTTGACCGAGGCATGGTGTGGAGACGCGGCTCATGCGCTAGGATTTCTTTGGAAAATGGCCAATCAAAATGAATTGATAAAATTCGAATGGAAACTCAGAGATGAAAATCTGGAATTAATGGATCAATATCTTACCAATGGAGGCCGCTCGATTCCAAAATTAATTGTTAGGGATAAAGAAGGAAATGATCTTTTTGATTGGGGACCAAGACCGTCGCAGATTCAAGCTGCTTATTTAAGGATGAGAGAAAATCAAATGCCTTACAGCGAAATCAGCGTTGAATTGCAGAAGTTGTATAATGCCGATAAAGGCGTGTCCACACAAAAAGAAATTCTAGCATTGATAGAAAATGTAACCTAATTATTACCCTCTGGATTTATTCGCTCTTCTTGAGGTGAATCTGGATTATTACGAGGTTCCTCTTGTGTTGACACCACGGATAACAAATAAGCAATCAACACAATGAGTAAGAGGATCAAAAACATCTTTTTATCCCGGTATAACGGAACCTTTGGTCGCTTCGTCAATCGATCATACTCATGACTTAGCTTCGAAAAGTCCTTGTACTTTTCAATTGTTGCCTTATCGGGCAACTGCTCTTGATTGTCTTTATTTATTTTATATGATCTCATTGTTTATCCGAGCTGTTTTTCAGCTTTTCCAGAATACGATAAACTCGCATTTTAGCACTGGCTTCGCTAATATTATAAAAATCTGCAATTTCCTTGAACGAATAGTGCATAAAAAATCGCATTTCTATGATCTCAGTTTGAGCAGGTTTCATGTCACCAAGTAATCGAATTAACTTCGATTGTTCATCTTCAGTCGGTTTGATTTCAATCTCCTCCATGATCGTTTGCACATCTTTTTCTTGCACGGCAACCTGAATCATTTTTTTTGCTTTTCGGAAATGGAGGTTGACCTCATTTGAGGCTATTCGAAACAACCAAGAAGAAAAGGGAGCTCCCCTATCTTCGTATTTAGGCAAAGCCATCATTGCCTTGAGCATAGCATCTTGGGTGACATCTCCTGCAATGGCTTCATCTCTTACTCTTTTATATACGAAGAGATAAATCCGCTCAAAATACCGTTCATAAATCAACGAAAAAGCACGATTATCCTTTTTAGCCAGCATGACTAATTGCTGGTCATCTTCATATTTTACACGTTTCGTTTTCAACCTTGGTTTTTGGTTTTTAATCATTAAAGTGAGCCTCGCTTTTTTTATTAAATACCGAAGTTTTAAAAAAGTAACAGCTTTAATCTATTTTTTTTTCAAGAATATCCATCACGTCTATTATTGACTGATAGGTATTTTCTTTAATCTCGTTAAACCGGGCTCTTTCGAAATAATTCACCTCAGTTATCCCTTCTTCTCCTTGAGGCACCAAATCGACTTTATCCTCTCCTTCATCCAACCAAAACCAGTAGGTCTTCTTAAGAACGATACGTTTTTTATGTGGATAAGTATGCCAAGTATTAATCAAATGATCCTTAATGATCGGTTTAACCAAACCACATTCTTCTTCAATTTCACGAATGGCGCCTGCTTCAGGGGATTCTCCTTTTTCAAGTTTTCCTTTAGGAATATCCCAGAGCCCATTGCGTTTAATGAACAAAAAGGATGCGTCGCGTTGAACTACCCCTCCAGCAGCTTCTATGTATTTATGCTCTTTAAAGACAGAAAAAAAATCATCCTCACTCTTTAATTCAATATCCAGTTCGGATTCCGAATCATTTGTTAGAAAGCCTTCTATTTCCCTCCAAATCTTTTCGGAATCGACTGGTTTTAAGGAGCTGTCCGATTGTGAATTAAAATGAAAATTAATCGGTTTATTTTCAATAAAAACTTTATACATTTGCCGTCTATGATTTTAGATAAGGATAAGGCCTTAAAAATAGCTGATTTTTTGTTACAAATCAAAGCTGTAAAACTAAGTCCAGAAGAACCATTTAAATGGTCAAGCGGATGGTTATCTCCCATTTACTGTGATAACAGAAAAACATTGTCTTATCCGTCCATTAGGACTGCTATACGGCAGACTTTCTCTGAGCAGATCCAAAAACAATACGAAAATGTTGACGTCATTGCTGGCGTGGCAACGGGCGGTATCGCAATAGGCGCATTGGTTGCTGAAGAAATGGGACTTCCATTTATTTATGTGCGATCAAGCGCCAAAGGTCATGGCCTCGGAAATCAAATTGAAGGGGATTACCAACAAGGGCAGCGTGTAGTCGTAATCGAAGATCTAATCTCCACAGGTGGAAGCAGCCTAAAAGCGGTTGAAGCTCTGCGAGAAGCAAAATGTAACGTTTTAGGACTGGCATCGATCTTTACTTATGGATTTGAATTGGCAAGTGATAATTTTAAAAATGCAAATTGCGAATTTTTCACATTGAGTAACTACGAACTCCTTATCGAAAAGGCTTTAAAAGAAAACTATATTTCGGAGAAAAATGTAGCTTCCCTTTCTGAATGGAAAAACAACCCTAAAAACTGGAATCCGAATGGCTAAAACAATAATTGACAGCAATAAAGTAACAGTGAATGCGTCGCAAGAAGAAGTATTCAACTACCTATGCGATTTTAACAATTTCAAAAACTTACTACCCGAAGATAAAATCTCTGACTGGAAAGCATCTACAGATGACTGTTCTTTCAAAATTCAGAATGCGGCGGTAATTCCATTAGTTAAAGATAGCACCGAGCCTAACAATCGGATTAATATAAAATCAGGGGACAAAGCTCCTTTTCCTTTTACCTTAGTTGTAAATATCAAAGATTTAGGAAACGGAAACTGCGAAGGTGACATGCATTTTGAAGGTGATATCAATGCCTTTCTAAAAATGATGGTCGTTAATCCGCTGACCAATTTATTCAACTTTATGGCCAAGCGTCTGCAAGAAGTGCATGCTTAACTGACTTAGACAAATTGCTTCACTTCTTTGATTTGGTAAGCTTTTAGGACACCATTTTCTTTTTCAATACACAATCGGCCAGCTTCGTCTATTCCAGTTATACGGCCTTGAAAAGGACCGTCACCATCTCTATACGCGCTGATTTCACCAAATCCCATTAAGTGATCATAATAAGTAGCTTTAACCCAACCCTTTCCGTTAACCTTATAAGCGCTTAAACGATTGACTAGTTTTAACCAACATGTCTTTGCCAATAAATTAACATCATACGTTAAATTCTTTTCCAAAGTCACTGAAGTTGCATCAAAACTCCCGTAGAAATTTTCTTGATTAACATTTAAACCTATCCCAAGAATGGCCGATTTTATCATTTGACCACTCAACTGGGTTTCGATTAGAATGCCAGCTATTTTTTTACCATTTGCATACACATCATTGGGCCATTTGACTTTCACATCCTTAATCCCTTCATCCTTGAGAACATCAGATAAAGCCAGTGCAGTTATCATATTTAGATCAAAAACGTCTTGAACTTGCCAATTTAAATCTAGAATAACCGAACAGATTAAATTTTTATCCGGTTCAGACTGCCATGTCGTCCCTCTTTGTCCCTTCCCTTTCTCCTGACGTTTTGTCATAATTACAGTTCCATTCACCACTTTTGTCTGCTTCAGTAAGTTGGCAGCATAATTGTTCGTAGAGTCTACAACATCCAAATGGATAAAAACTGGATTTTGCGGAAAGGAATTCATGAAAACAAATGTGATGAAATTAATTTTAATAAAACAAATAAATTAATTTTGTGACTCAAATAAAAACGAATGCTAAAAAAGCTGGAAGAAAAAGAACGCGACACCAAAATCCTGATTGATACAATCCTTGATGGTATACAAGATGTTAAAGGACAAAATATTAGCGTTCTGAACTTATCCGAACTGCCGAATGCCGTTGCAGATTTTTTTATTATCTGTAGTGGTGACTCAAGTACACAGGTTGAATCCATTGCTCAGTCTGTTGTCCGCAAAACCAGAACCGAACTGCAAGAAAAACCTTGGCATGAAGAGGGAACAAGAAACGCAGAGTGGGTGTTATTGGATTATGTGAACGTTGTTGTTCACGTATTTTACAAAGACATAAGAGAATTTTACAATTTGGAAAGCTTGTGGGCAGACGCTGAACGCATCAACATTCCGAACATTGATTAAGAAAACATGGCAAATAATAATAGTACAAATAGCAATGATCCTGCTAACAAGAAAAAAGGATTCAACGCCTATTGGATATATGCAATTATAGCAGTTGTCCTGATTGGCTTACAATTAGTTTCTTTGCGACCTGAAGCAATTGAAATTAATGAAAATGATTTCTACGAGTTGGTTGAAAAAGGATTGGTAGAAAAAGTTGAGTTAATCAAAAATGATGAGCGCGCAGAGGTGTATCTGGACATGGATCAATTAGGAGCCATCAAGGCATTGGATAGCTCTAAATACAAAAACCTTAAAAAACAGGAAGAAAATTTTGGTGCTGCAAAACCGGATGTGAGCTTTAACACGCCACCAGTAGGCGAGTTTTACAAGAAGTTGACCGACATAAAAGATAAGCTGGTTGCGGAAAAAGGACCGAAGTATCAGTTTTCGATTACCTACGAAGATCGCACGGATTGGGGTGGCGTTTTAAGTTGGCTGTTATTTCCAGCTATCATTTTAGTTTTCTGGTTAGTCATCATGAGGAGGATGTCTGGCGGTGCAGGTGGCGGTGCAGGTGGTAACATTTTTAGTATCGGTAAATCCCGAGCTAAGGTTTTTGAAAAAGGAAAAGGTACCAATACGACCTTTAAAGATGTTGCTGGTTTAGAAGGTGCAAAAGAAGAAATCGAAGAAATTGTTGATTTTCTTAAGAATCCTAAAAAATACACAGAGCTAGGGGCAAAAATTCCAAAAGGAGCATTACTTGTCGGCCCGCCGGGTACAGGTAAAACCTTATTAGCGAAGGCTGTTGCTGGTGAAGCAAAAGTTCCATTCTTCTCTTTATCAGGTTCAGACTTCGTTGAAATGTTCGTAGGTGTTGGTGCATCTCGAGTAAGAGATCTTTTCAAACAAGCAAAAGAAAAAGCCCCTTCCATCATATTTATTGATGAGATTGATGCGATTGGTAGAGCAAGAGGCAAGAATGCAAATATGGGCTCTAATGATGAGCGCGAAAACACATTAAATCAGTTATTAACTGAAATGGACGGATTCGGCACTAATTCAGGTGTCATTATTTTGGCTGCTACAAACCGTGCTGACGTTCTCGATTCGGCGCTGATGCGAGCGGGGCGATTTGATCGACAAATATACGTTGACATGCCAGACATCAATGAACGAAAAGAAATTTTCCAGGTTCATTTAAAACCGTTGAAATTGGCTGAAGGTCTAGACATTGATTTCTTAGCAAAACAAACACCTGGCTTCTCAGGAGCTGATATTGCCAACATCTGTAACGAAGCGGCATTAATCGCGGCACGAAAGAAGAAAAAGAGTGTTGAGAAACAGGATTTCCTAGATGCAGTAGATCGAATTGTTGGTGGTTTAGAGAAAAAGAACAAAATCATTACGGTACAAGAAAAGAAAACCATTGCTTTCCACGAAGCTGGTCACGCAACTACATCTTGGTTATTAGAGCACGCCTCTCCTTTGGTTAAGGTGACAATTGTTCCACGAGGAAGATCACTTGGAGCGGCTTGGTATCTGCCTGAAGAAAGACAAATAACAACAACTGAACAACTTTTGGATGAAATGTGCTCTGCTTTGGGAGGTCGTGCTGCCGAGCAAATCATGTTTGGAAAAATTTCTACAGGGGCTTTGAGTGATCTTGAAAAGATAACAAAACAGGCTTATGCAATGGTATCGGTTTATGGATTGAGTCCTGCTCTTGGAAATATTAGTTATTATGACTCGCAAGGTCAATCGGCTTTTACTAAGCCATATTCTGAAGAGAGAGCTAAGAAAATTGACGAAGAAGTAACGCGCATTATCGAAGAGCAATACGAACGTGCGGTCAAGATTCTTACAGAGAATAAAGAAAAATTAATTCTCCTCGCCGAGAAGTTGCTCGAAAAAGAAGTTATCTTTAAAGACAACCTCATTGAAATTTTCGGCAAACGCGTCTGGGACAAAGAGGAAGAGAAGACAGAAACGTTGATCTCCAAAATTGACGATGCAGAAATTGAAGAAGAGAAATCGGCTGACGCTGAAGAATCTCATTCAGAAACTGAAAACTCAAAAACGGATGCTGAAAATGATGATTCGATGAACGAAGAGACATCCGAAGATGACAATGACCAAAACCTAGATAAAGATGGACAATAAAGTTTTTGTATATACAGCGAAACAAGAGCATAGTGCAATTTTATTGCGCGATCAACTAACAGATGCTGGAATTGAATCGGTTATCCTAGATCAAAAGGATGTCGTTTCTGGAATTGTTGGACAATTTGAAATTCATGTGGATGATAAAAAAGTAGAAGCGGCGAAGCAGATTGTCGAAGCTTTTGATCATGAATAATCTAGTACAACGCGCAATTACTGGGACGATCTTTGTTGCAGTGATCGTTAGCGCTATTCTTTTTAAAAGTTGGATTTTTCATACTGTCTTTGGACTAGTAGCGATCGTTGGACTGAACGAATTCTACGGTCTTTTCAAAAAATCTTCAAGCAGTCCTTACACAACGCTCGGTGTTCTTATAGGTGTATTGATATATAGTTTTGGAATAATTCTATTATATGCCCCTGATTTAATCAACCTCTTCTTTGGTGTGTCAATATTGTCGTTCGGACTAATTGCCTTAGCTGAACTCTATCGCAAAAAGAAACAACCTTTTGAAAACATCGGAATTGTCATAACGGGACTTGTTTATCTCGTTGTTCCTATGTTATTGCTCAACTATATGATTGTGTTTAATCGAGAGACCTTGACCATAACCAATTTTTGGCCAGTGCTAACCATTTTCATTTTGGTCTGGTGTAGTGATACTTTTGCATACCTCGTTGGTCGCCAAATAGGAAAACATAAATTATTTGAACGTATCTCTCCTAAAAAATCTTGGGAAGGTTTCTTTGGAGGGATGCTGTTTAGTGTGATTGCGGGAATTATTATTGCCTATTTTATAGATGAGTCTTATATCCAATATGGCGTTTATGGGTTGGTCATAAGTACATTCGGAACTATAGGAGATCTGGTAGAATCTATGCTTAAGCGTAGTCTCAAAATAAAGGACTCAGGCAATATCTTACCCGGTCATGGAGGAATTCTCGATCGTTTTGACGCCGTATTATTTGTCATTCCTATCATCTATTTTTTGCATTACCATATCTTTGTCTAAATAAAAGACTCAAATGAAAATTCATAAAGAAGGTTATCGTATTATCGCCATTTCAATTTTATTGGCCGCTGGAATTTATGCGATCAATCATGTTTTCTTATTACCCTATCCAATTTTTTATTGGCTAGTCAATGCATTCTTAGTTGTTATGCTTTACTTGGTGATTCAATTCTTTCGTGTACCGCATAGAGTTAGCCCAGAAGGAGATGACCTTATTATATGTCCTGCTGATGGAAAAGTTGTAGTTATTGAAGAAGTGGAAGAAACCGAATACTTTAAAGACAAACGAATTCAAATCTCAATTTTCATGTCCCCGCTTAATGTGCATGCGAATTGGAACCCGATCAGTGGAACTACGCAGTATTATAAATATCATCCGGGTAAGTTCTTGGTGGCTTGGCACCCTAAATCATCTACCGATAACGAAAGGTCAACCGTTGTTACTAAGCATAAAAACGGACAAGAAGTTCTCTTTAGACAAGTAGCTGGAGCAGTAGCCAGAAGAATTGTTTGTTATGCTAAAGAAGAGCAAGAAGTAAAAGCTGGAAGTGAATTTGGTTTTATCAAGTTTGGTTCCCGTATAGATGTTTATTTACCCATTGGGACGAAACTGAATGTCAAAATTGATGACGTTGTTCAAGGTAAAACAACCATTATAGGGAACTTAACAAACTCATAATTTTAGTTAAATAGATGTTATACGTGTCTGTTGTCACATAATGAAACGAGAATTTTATTTATATTTAAGGGAAACTTAAATTATTATACGATGAAAAAATTAGTTGCTGTATTTGCTTTAGCTGCTGTTTTGGGCGGAATATCTACACAAGCTTTTGCTCAAGAGGGTGAAAAAGAAAAAGCTAAAACTGAAAAAAAATGTGATAAGAAAAAATGTTGCAAAAAAAAATGTGACACAAAGAAAAAAGGCTAATTAATAAATAGCCAATCATATTAAACGCCATTGGTCTAAGACGAGTGGCGTTTTTTTTTAACCAAAAATGAAGTTTGTATTAAAATTAAATAAGCAGCAGCATCCTTGACAATTCCAAGCAACGCTGTTTCAAAACCTTACCGTGAACTAAATCATCGCTGAAACCGTTATAAAATCGGGTGTCTTATAGATAATACACTGAACAGGTTTACCGCTTACTCAACAAGGATGACCGAATTTTTTAAATAAAAATGAAATTTATACACTTCTTTAGGCAACTCAACCAAAAAAAATGAGTCTATATACCAAACAAATAATCTACACATGAAACTTTTTAAATTACTCGTTTTTGCGATCGGACTGATGTTAAGCACAGGATCTTTCGCTCAGGATGTGCCGGTAGAGGATCTCCCGGTGGCAAACATTGATGAGAATTATTATGTTACACTACCGGAAATGCCGGTGCAGGAATACTACTTTGTAGACATTTCTCACCTGGATTTTTCGGATGAGCAAGAAGCAATCTATTTGCTGACTTCTTATGTAACTGCTAATTTGATCAGCAATGAAGTCTTTTATACTGATGGATACATGGTTATCCGAATTCACTTGGAGCATATCCCTGGTGATGAAGTCGACTTGGCTCAGTTACAAGATTATTTAAATCATCTTACTAAACCTGAGTAATTGATACTCTATAATCACTAGAAAACAAACAAATCATGAAATCTATAAAACTAACCCTAATTACCTTATTTGGATTAGCGCTTTTTTCAAGCAATGCTAAGGCTCAGATGGTAGGTACGGATTGTTTCCTTATGGGGAACAATATTGAAATCGGGCTCCATACAAATGGTTACCCTGGTTCTGCCGCTTTACCTCCATTCCCTACGCATTGGGTAGCTGGTCCTGCAAGACTTTGTTATGTAGCCAATCCGGACGAATCAGATCCTTGGGATCTTGCTGATCCTGCTGAAGGATATGATGGTGGATTCTACATGCCAGGATCTCCAGAAAACCGAATTGGAATCGAAATTGATGGAACAACAACGTGGAATAGTTCTGCTGCTGGATCATCAATGACTTCATACGGTATTTCTGATTATGCAGTATATGGAAAATGTAAATCAGCAACATGGAGAGGATCACAATCAGGTATCGATATGGATGTAACTTACATCATTGATACAACGAAAGTGTATTACCGTATGGCTGTTACATTGGAAAACACAACAGGTTCTGCAATTAACAATATCTACTTCTATTATTCTGCTGATCCAGACAACAACCAATTCATCGGTTGGGGATTCGGTACAACAAATACAGTAGTAGCGCAACCCACTCCTTTCTGTCCAAAAGCACTAGTTACTGCTACGCAGTCTTCTGCTTGGGATAACTATTTAGGATATGGTGGTATTGGAGATGATATCCGTGTTGCACGTGGTAGCTTCTTCGTTACAGATGGTTCAGATGTATATGATGGAACAGGACCAATGATTGGTGTTGTTGGATCTACTGCATTTGCCGATCAAGCGATTGCAATTGCTCACCGTGATGTCACTTTAGCTCCTGGTGAAATCTCTGAATTCGAATTCGTGATCATCATGTCAGAAGCTGAATTAGAAGAAGCGCTAACAGCGCAGTACTATCTAGATTATGATGGTGCTGATCCTTATGCACTTTGTTATGAAGAGCCAGAGCCAGATACTCTCTATGCTGAATGTGCTGGTTCAACTGAATTGGCAATGACAGGACCAATGCTAGATGCATATACTTGGACCTGGACGAATGCTTTAACTGGAGAAGAAGTTGGAACAGGACCTGTAATTACAGTTACACCAGGCGGTACAACGCATTATGTTGTTACTGGTGATCCAATGGGTGATTGTTTTGTATTACCGATCGTTAGAGAAGTGGTAGTTGTTGCAACCGGTGTAGGACCAAATCTCGAATTAGTTGATCCAGGACCACAATGTGGTACTTTCAATCTTGACGATTTAGTATTTACAGATACAGAAGGTATTCCTGATACATTCGTTGAATTCTATTCTGAATTTCCAGATAGTATGATGGATCCAACTGATATCTTACCTCCAGGGACAGAAATTGGACCTGATGATGAAGCATGGATCCTTATGGGAGACCCTGCAGGCGGATGTTATGATGTTGAACCAATTATTATTGAGTTCATTGAAGTTAGCGCAGGACTTGACTCTACAGGTTTTGAAATCTGTAACTTAGGATTAGTATTGGCTTACTTAGATTCTTTCTTAGTAGACACAATGTATATCGCTGAAGGTTCAATGTGGGAAGAAGTAACTCCAACGGGAGGTGCATTTGACCCAGCAACTTTCGAATTCGATCCGACTGACGTGCCTGCTGGTGATTATGTCATCCGACACATTGCCTTAGGTGGACTACTTTGTGAGAATGATACTTCATTACACACGATTACCGTTTATGATCAGCCAACTGCTGGTGAAGATAACGATGCTGTTCTTTGTAACACAGTCGGACAAACCTTTGACATGAACAACTTGTTAGCTGGACATGATCTAGGTGGAACGTGGGAAGAAGTAGTACCAACTGGTGGTGCGTTTGATCTTGCGACTGGTATTTTCACTGCTGACGGAGCTGTTGCACCTGGTGTTTACGAATTCCATTATATCGTTCTTGGATCTGATCCTTGTGTAAACGATACAGCGTTCTTTGACTTTGAATTGTTTCCTTTACCGAATGTATTAGCTGGTCCTGATCAGTCAATTTGCTACGGTGATGAAACGACAGTAAACGCGGCTGGAACTCCTGGTGTAATTTACTCTTGGGAACCTGCTCCAGTAATTGATGGAACACCATTTACTCCAGATGTAGGAACAGAAACTTACACAGTAACTGGTGTTGACATGAACGGATGTATAAATTACGATAGCTTAGAGATCGTTTTTCACCCACTTCCAACTATCTCATTCACCGCAAACGATCTTGAAGGTTGTACGCCATTCGAAACTGAATTCACAATTGTGTCTGACGTGGAGATCGCTACTACTGACTGGTTCTTCGGCGACGGAGGTGTTGCTCCTGGGGTTACATTCCCAACTGTATCTCATGTATATGAATTCGGTGGATTGTATGACGTTCGTGCAACAGTAACTGATATCTACGGATGTGTAAGTTCAGTTGAATATGACGAGTACATTACAGTTGAAACTCATCCGATCGCTGCTTTCACAATGTCTCCTCAGTCTGTATTCACAAACGATACACGAGTTGACTTCACAAATGAGTCATTACATGCAACTGATTATGTATGGGACTTTGCAGACGGATCACCATTATTGAATGATGTAAATCCTTCACATGAATTCCCTCAAGATCCAGGAGATGTATTCTATCCAGTAGAGTTAGAAGCGTCTAACTACCTAGGATGTAAAGACAGTGCGATCCTTTACTTACAAGTAAAATCGATCATCTTGTTTTACGTTCCGAATACATTCACTCCTGATGGTGATCAGTTCAACGAGACTTTCCAACCAATATTTGAATCAGGTTTCGATCCTTATGATTTCCACATGGTAATTTACAACCGTTGGGGTGAGATCGTTTTCGAAACGTATGATGCTACAATCGGATGGAACGGTACTTACGGACCACAAGGACTTGTAAACGACGGTGTTTATACTTGGCAGATAGACTTCAAAGAAGCCTACACTGATGCAAGACACACACACACTGGACATATTACAGTTCTGAAGTAGATAAAAAAATAACTCCACAATATGACACCCGCTGGTTAATTCCAGTGGGTGTTTTTTTTATACCCCTACTTTGATTTAACAATAACTCTAGTTCGCTAAGATTTTTATATTTGAGACCGTGGAATCATTTATATTAATTATCGGTTTTGTTGCTATCCTTCAAGGACTGTTCTTATCTGGACTTTATATTTTCTCTAATAAGCATAAGTCAAAGGCGAATGTTATATTAGGTTTGTTTCTCTTTGCTCTAATCTGGGAGGGAATAAATTCTTTTTTCCCTATTCATAATATTGGGGTATACCCTATCGGTGATTATTTTGGTTTGCCATAATCAAATCTTTTCATGCCACCTTGTTTTTCCATTATGTATTAACAAAAGTCAATAAGACGGAAAAGTACAAGTCATTCCTCAACTCCATTTATACTTTAGGTTTTCTTATAGCCTCCTTAACCATATTCAACATTGGTTTGTCGATTTCTAGCGGAACAACTATCAGAATATTCTTCGGCGATGAAGTAGTGAATTTAATATTCATGACGCAACAGGTCATTTCTTATCTCCTTACTGTTATTTTTATTCTACTTTCTATGACAGAGGTTCAAAACGCAAAAAAACAAGCGGCCAATTATTATTCTGACCCTGAAAAAGGAAAATTAAGCTGGATGAGTCGATTTGTTTATTTGTTTATTCCGGTGATTGTTTGACAAGGTTTTTGAGGCATTAGCCATTGAAGTTGAAAATGTAATATTAAAAATCAAATTGAAAAATGGCTATACCATTAAAAACGGCGAAGAGATTATCGTAAAAGTTAAAGCCCCAAATATTTCAGAATTTATACTCAGGAGCTGGAAATTTTAATGCTTATACCGATCCTTTGTCAGAATTTGCAGACGGAGCTGTGACACAAAGTGGCTCGGGCAACATTTTCGTAGATAAGTTGAATGCATTTACCAGCAAATTCGTTTTATCTGGTTCTGGTAAATTAAGTATTAACGAACTCATTGCAACCGAGTCAGATTTCGTTCTTTCCGGTTCAGGAGACATCAACATCCATGGGGAAACGACAAATCTTGATGCGCAACTTTCTGGGTCAGGAAGCATTACGTCTGCAGGATTAAACAGCGACATTGCTGATATAAATATCTCGGGTAGTGGCAATGTTGAAATTCATGCCGATAGTCTCCTCAATGTGACCATCTCGGGATCTGGCTCAGTATACTATACGGGCTATCCATCTGTAAATTACTTAGGTAGTGGAAGCGGAAGTGTCGTTGATAATAATTAGACACTAGTCCTCTCGTTTTTTCGCTTTAGGATACTTCAAATCGAGCATTACGATAATAGCCGTCATGCCCCAAACGGGTATG